>VGTH01000078.1 GCA_016874755.1 Deltaproteobacteria bacterium
CCTCAGTGTGCTTTTCTCTCATCGGCGTATCCTTTCCTGCCTGCGCCAACAGGCAGCCTTTCGTTTTTAGATTCGCGAAAGGGTACGCCTACCTATTTCCTATTTCCACACGCTTTGATCATAGCTCCGCACTCGTCGTTTGCATTCTAGCGTTAACACCAGACCCTAGACGCTAGACGTCAAGCGCTTCTAATGTAAAACCGCTCCGCCGTTGACCAGAATCGTCTGGCCAGTCACGAACTTGCTTAAGTCGGAAAGCAAATAAAGCGCCGTCCCAACCAAATCTTCCGGCTCTTCGATGCGTTTGAGAATTCTCGTCGACGCCGAGCGCTCGTAGTTTTTCACCGCTTCGTCCGTGGCTTTTTCTTCGCTCATGGTCGAGCCCGGCGCCAACGTGTTGACGCGAATGTTATCATTGCCCAGCTCGCGTGCGAGCACGCGGCTGAAACCGACCACGGCCGCTTTGGATGTCACGTAATGCATCATCGTCAAACCGCCGTTGAACGCCATGTTCGAGGAAATATTAACCACGCTGCCCTGCTTACGCTTTTGCATAGCCGGCACGATCGCTTTGCTCGCCAGCCACAATCCTTTCACGTTCACCGCCATGATGCGATCCCAGGCTTCTTCGGTGATATCTTGCCACGTGCCCTTCTCCGCCGGCACGCTCATGAAGATCGCCGCGTTGTTGATCAAGCCGTCGATTTGACCGCAGGCTTCGAGAGTTTTCTTGGCCATTTCTTGGCAGCTAGCGGAATTCGCCACGTCGACTCTGGTTGCCAGAGCTTTGCCGCCCTTGTCTTTGATCGCCTTGGCGACACCGTCGGCAGCCTTTTCGTCAATGTCTGCCGCTACCGCAGTTCCGCCCTCGCGCGCGATCCCCATGCAATACGCTTTGCCGATGCCGTGGCCGCCGCCGGTGACCACAACTACCTTGCCATCAAGTAAGCCCATCGAGAATTCCTCCGTGGCTAACTTCTATCGCAACGGCCGATCTTTGTTCAAGCTGTGAATCCCCTCGATGCAGCCTCACGGGCTTACTCGGGGAGCCGGAGGTGCCGCCGACCTTTCCGGGTAGCGCGCAGCGCGTGTCGAGGGAGGCCGCTATGTCACGGTTTCAAAATCTTTTTCAGCTTCGCCTTGAGATCGGCCGGCAACCCGAAAAAGTCCGTAACCATTTTTTGCACTTGCGCCGTCGACACCGGGTCGATGTCGAGCTTGCCTTTTTCGGCGTCGGCAAGAAACTCTTTGTCGGTAAAAGTCTTGGCCAGCGCGGCTTCAAGAGCCGCAGCGCGATCCGCCGGCGTCCCCGGGGGAACCGTGTACACTTTGGCAAACTGATTGGGCGCCCAGGCACCGAATCGCAAAAGTTGCTGCTGCTCGTCGGTCTTGGCGATCTGCGGAATGGTTGGCACGTTTTTCACCGGCAGCGCAGCGATCGGATGGTCGCCGACCTGCGCCAGGATGTGCCACTCACCGTTTTTCACTCTGTCCAACGAGGTCACTTTGGTCGACTCCCAGCTATTGAAAAAGCCGTCCAGCTCGCCGCTTTCCATCGCTAGCCGCACATCGGCCGTGCCTTTGTAGCCGCTGACGACCTTGATGTTGGCGCCCAACAGATCGCGCAGCAGCATCGGTCCTTGCTCGACCGTGGATCCAGGAATGCCGCCAATCGTCAGTTGCTTGGACTTGGCGCCCATGAGGTCGTCGAAGCGGGTGATCCCGCTCTTTTTGGTGGACAGCAGCAAATAAGTCTCGCCAATCGGCACGCCGAGAAAGCGAAACTTGGCAAGATCGAACTGCACCGCCGGGTTGCCGAAAAGCTGTTCCAGAATAATTTGCCCGCTGAAGTTGCCGATCACCGTACCGTCTTTCGGCGCGGCGTTGTACATATGATTGGCGAGAATCACGCTGCCGGCACCGGCCATGTTATCCACCACGATGCTCGGATTGCCGGGGATGTGTTTGTGCAGATGGCGACCGATCAGACGCGAATAGGCGTCGTAACCGCCGCCGGCGGAAAAGCCAACGATGAGGCGAACGGTCTTGCCGCGATAAAAGTCGGCGACTTTGTCGTCCGCCGCGGCCGCCCAGGATTGAGCGACGGATCCGGCCCACAGCGCTATCACCAATATCCACAAAAAAAACTTTTTCACAGTTACCTCCTAACAACAGGGTTCCCTAGTTTCGGTATCACCGCGATCAAAGAGCGTCAACCGTCGCTTGAGCCCAACAAATTGCTCTCAATAGGCTGGACACAAGAATAAGGGTACGATAATGACGGAACAAGATCGCGAGGTGTCTGTGGCCAATCCGCAAAGCAAATTCACCGAAGTTCAAGGCATCAAATTGCGTTATCTAGAATGGGGCAACGCCGGCAAGCCGGATCTGTTGCTCGTCCATGGCTGGACCAGTTTTGCGCCGAGCTGGAATGGCGTCGCCGACTATTTTCAAGATCGTTTTCACATCGTCGCACCCGACCTACGCGGCCATGGCGAATCGGACAAGCCGATAACAGGATATCGTCTGCGCGACTTCGCGGAAGACATTCGCCAACTCATCAAGAATTTGAGCTTGAACAAGCCCGCCTACGTCGGCCACTCCTGGGGCGGCAACATCGGCACGATCCTGGCGGCCGATTCACCAGCGATTATCTCTCGCGCTTTTCTCGAAGACCCGGTCTATTGGAGAATGATCCATGCGTTCATGACCGCGCTGCCCAACGCGCTGGCAAGGCGCAACAAACCCGAAGCGGAAATTCGCGCCGAAGCCAAGCAGAAAAATATGTCCAAGGCCGACGAGGACATGGAGGTTTACCGCAATCATCATTTTTCCGCCGACGCGCTCACCCGATTGCTCACCGACAACCGCGACTGGGCGTTTGGCTTTGAAGATTTTTTCAAACGCATTGCGGTGCCGACGAAAATACTCGTCGCCGATCAAAAAGTCGGCGGCGCGATCATGCGCGAGGAAATGAGCTATCTCGAACGGCTTGCACCGCCGCAGGTGCGATGCGAGTTTTGGGAAGGCGTCGGTCACGGCATGAAAGCGGCGAAGCCGGCGGAATACAACCAAGCATTGGAGGCATGGCTCAACGCCAAAGGCGCATGAAGCGAAAGGACAAGCCAATTTCTAGCCTCAACGATCCACAGGCAGCAAATCCTCAAGCACAGACAAAGAAAACCTTTCAGCACATCCTAATTAACACCGCATTGGTCCTGCTGAGCGTCACGCTCGCTATGGCGGCGTTCGACCTCACCGTTTATCTTTTGCCGAAGGAGCGTTTGCCCGGTCCACTGCGCGACGTCGTTCAACAAATGGAGATAAGCCGCGGTACCCAGTACATTGACCATCCCGAGTTGGGCTTTACGATCAACCCTGCCAGCGACTTCGTGTTTCCTGGCAGCGAGTTTCGGTTTCGTTTCCACACACCTTTGGACTATCCCGATGCCGGTTTTCGCGGCGGCACCCGGGGCGGCCCAGTCTGGGGAGCTGTCTTTGGCGACTCGTTTACCTTCGGTGCCGGCGTCGAACTGCACGCGACTTGGGTTGCCCGCCTGGCAGAACTAACGCAGCGAGAGATCCTTAACTTTGGCGTGCCCGGACACGGGCCCTATCAATACACCAAAATTTTTCAGAAGTTCGGTGCACCGCTTCGGCCGAAGGTTGTCTTCTACGCCCTTTTCACCAATGATCTTAAAGACGCACGTCGTTTTGAAGGGGTTCACACCAGCAAGAGCGCCGGGTTTTCGATCAAGCGGTTTCTAAAATTCTACTCCGTCAGCCACAACGTATTTCGAAATCTTGGCAGCGCGCTCCGTCGCAAGCCCAAAGACTCCACGTGGCACGGTGTCGGCGTCAAACTAGTCAACAGAAGACTGCGCGATCCCTACAGCATTCCCGACGAGGAATTCGCTGCATCGTGGGAAGCAATCACTGTGCAGATCGAGCAGGCCGCCAAAGACGCCGAACGCATCGGCGCCACCTTGGTTTTTCTCTATTTCCCGTCCAAAGAAGAGGTCTATTGGGAACTCGCAAAAGATAAATTGAAAGCCACCCCGGGGTTTGCAGAACGCATCGATCGCCTCAGAAACACGGCATTGCAGTACTGCCAAACACGCAAGCTCTTGTGTTTGGACTTGACGCCGTCGTTGAAAGCGCGAGGCCTAGCCGGCGAGGCACTTTATTTCCCGCTGGACATCCACTGGAACGAGAAGGGCAACTCGTTAGTGGCGCAGGAAATTCACAACTTCTTAGCAGCAAAAAAACTGCTGCCGTAGTTTTTCACATTCACTCCGGGCTCGGCACCTGATGCGACAGCGTGATTTCTTTTCGTTTCTCGGCCGATTCCAACATCGCCAAACAGACTTCCAGCGTCGCCGCGCCCCAGCGCCCGCCGTGGAAAACCGGCCGGCCTTTGACCACCGCATCGTATAATTCTTCGACCTCCGCTTCGCGGCCGCGGCTGCCGGCCGGCAGCGTGATCTCGCGCTGCTCGGTTTCGCCGTAAATTTTCAAGCCGTCGGGTGTCTGGCGGATATCGCCCTTCTGGCAGCTCACCATGGTGAAACCGAAAAACGGCTGCTTGCGCTCGCCGGTCCAAACATGGCTGTACTCGCCTTCGCGCTGGCCGCCGAAGCGCATGCCTTCTTTCAATTGTTCTTCCTCTTCCGGCGTGCGCACTTCGCGGAGCTTTCTGCGGACGTTCAAATTGGTCTGCGGCGCGCGGTGCTGGCCGCCTTCGCCGACCCAATTGAACAACTCCGCCGTGTCGAAGAAACCGTAGCCGCTGTAGACCAGCGTCGCCGGCGTGCCGTCTTCGAATTCCAAATAACAAGTGTAGCTGCCCTCCCAGCCGCGCGCTTTGTCCCAGATGCCGGTCATGGCGCGCACGCTGCGCACCATGCCGCCGCCGATCAAGCGCACCACGTCAACGTGGTGCGGCCCCTGATTCAGCACCACACCGCGGGTCATCGCCAGCTCGTGCTTCATGCGCGGCCGGTACATGAACTCGTTGTAGTTCCAGGTATTGATCATGCAGAGCTTGCCCAATTCCCCGCCCTTCACGATCTCGCGCATCTTGCGGATCGGCGGATCGAAACTGTGCGTGTGGCCGCAAAGCAATTTAACGCCATATTTCTCCGCCGCTTCGTTCATGGCGTCGCACTCGGCAAGGTTCATCGCCATCGGCTTTTCGACGATGATGTGCTTCTTATTTTTCGCCGCGCAGATGGCGTGCTCGGCATGGAGCGAATTGGGCGTGGCAATGTACACCGCATCGATATTGGGGCTGGCACACAGATCCTCGACGCTGGTGTAGCCTTCGCCTTTATACTGTTCGCGAAACTTAGCCACCGCATCGCCGCGCATGTCCGCCGCAGCGGTAATTTTAATAAACGGCAATTTGGCGATCGGCGGCATGATCTGCGTGCTCGCCACCCCGAGCCCCGCCATGCCTAAACGAAGTACGTCACCCATAAACAACTCCGGAGTTTTTCTTTATTTTCCCCGCACCGTATCATATGCTTCGAAAATTGCTGTAATGTAACTTTGGGTTTGTTTTCGCCGCAACTTGGGGCGAATTATGGTCGCAGGCGCGACCTAAATTCGGATTATCAGCGAGGCGCTGACAGCATTGTTCGAGCTCGTCGATGTAGCGGAGTGTTTGTTCTTCACCCCAAGTGCCGAGTGTGTGGTTGGCTATATCCAGCAGGTCACGCTCCGCACGATTTGAAAGGCGAAAAACGGCCACCGTTTAGCGCCGCTTCTTAGCAAGCTTGAGTTTCCGCCTAACCCGGTCAAACGGATTGCCTGAAGCAATTCCGCGGGCGTCGCCTTCATCGATGGCGGTGCGTAACGCCGCAAGTTTGGTTTCGTATTCCTTCTCTTCGCGCTCAAGTGTCCGCAGCGCGGCGCGAATAACCTCACTGGCGTTTTCGTAACGGCCGCTCTCGACTTTCGCGACAACGAACTTGTCGAGCTCATTGGTCAGATTCACATTACGTGTTGGCATGGCCGTTCCTCGGTTCCCTCATGATTTCAAAAGAAGATTACCAGAGTTGGCAAAGATTGCCAATGCATTTGAGCGATGATCTCCAATGAGGTTCGCGGGTGGGGTTCCCGTAGAGCGCGTCGCTGCCATGAGCGGCGGGTGTAGCCCGCGCCGATTGAATATTGTCGCGTCGCTCATCACACTATTGGCGGTGGCGATCGCCGTTTGGGCTGTGATGCCCGGAAAATCCTAAAAGGTAGGATCATCGAAAATGGCTCGCGCTATTCGGTGCGCGGCCAATTACATAGGTGCGCATCGCGCCAGACAATCAACTGCGCTCTAGGTTCTCCATTCCGGCAGCAGCTGGTTAAACTAACGCGCGCCAGCGCGCCGATAAACATATTCGCGCAGCGCGCTGTTGATCCGGGTTTGGTAACCTTCCCCTTTGGGAGCGCGGGTTTTAAACCAGTCGATCAGGTCAACATCGAGGCGCAGGGTTAGTTGCTTTTTTACGGGGCGAAAAAACACCCCGCGTCGCGCGCCGCTCAAATCTCTTTGCTCCGGCAAGGCTGCCGTGTTGATCCGGTTGTCTGGTAACGCCGCCAAAGCTTCGAGCTCGGCTTTTTGCTTTCGCGACAATGGCTTAGAATTGCCCTATTTCTTCATAGGCTTTCCTTTCATGTGAGGTTGCTTTGCGGGCAGCAGAAGAGCTCGTCCATCTAGTTGTCCCGCAGCGGCTCCCCACTCGCGTGCTCTCTCTGGAGCTGAATTACCGGCGGCTCATTCCGAGTGAAGGTCGCCTTCGGTGGTGCCGCACAACCAGAACCCGGACAACATCGTCAACAACTCTAAATAGAAAGTGATATGGAAACCGATCCAGGTTTACTCGCCGGATGTCGCGCTCACGAATCGAGAAGTGTTCTGGGTTTTCCGCAGCGTTCTCCATGAACAGCCGCAGCTCAGCGTAGAATTCGTTGGCAAGCTCATCGAAATGGTCAATGCCCCAATTTACTTGCCGCGTCTTCAAGCAAGGCGAGATGTGCTTTCAGGTTGGCGCTCCGGATTGCGAGCGTGAGCCGCTCGAGTTCTTCCGCCAGTTCCGCCCCACGTTCGCCGCGACCGCATCGGACCAGCGCCCGCGCTCTGGCAACGAACAGGTTGGACCACGGCAGAGGTTCGGCGCGAGTGTAGTCTTCGAGTGCGTCGGCGTACCGCTCAGCCCGATTCCAATCTTGGAATGTGAGCGCGGCCTCCATGCCGTCGCGATAGAACCAAAAATAATTGTGGCTAACGCAGCCGTTTTGGAGAACCCTCTCCGCCTCGCTGAAAAGCGCCGATCGTTGCCCGGATTCGTCGGTTAAATGTGCCGCATTGGCCAGAACGAGAGGACCGAAAAACTTCGGTCCCACTTCGCGAATCACGCTTAGCGCCTCATCGATATGCCGCCGAGCTTCCTCGCGGTTCCGCTCCGCCGCCGAGATCTTAGCGAGAAAACAAAGCCCTTCGGCAACGAAGTTGTTTGCCCGCAGCCTGCGCGCGAGTGCCAGCGCTTTGTCAATCAGGCTGCGCGCGGAAGCAAGATTGGACTGCTCGATCTCCGCGAAGCCCGCCACTAGGCAACCGAGCATCTCGGCGCGGTTCTGGCCGACGTTGCCGGCCATTTCGGCGGCCGCGAGCCCGTCCTCACAGGCTTCTTTGATTTCGTTGAGATACATCCGGCTCCAACCGATCATGTGGCGATTGGCAACTTCGATGCGACCGAGCCCTAGTTCCTGGCAAAGCGCCACGCAGTCGCGAAAATAGCCACAGGCGGTGCGCATCCGCCCGGCTAAGTAAGAAGCGTCGCCCATACCGCCGAGGGCGCGTGACTGCCACTCGCGCGAGCCGGCGCACTGGGCGAATTCCAAGGCGAGTTTATGCTGCACCAGACAATCATCGTAGCGGCCGGAGGGGAAATACAGATTGCCACGAAGATGGTGAATTTCGGCCAACATACGCGGCGGGCCGTTGGCCGCGGTGCTCTCGGCTTTTTCCAGTGCCGCAAGCGCGTCGGCGGGTCGATCGGTGACACGGAGCCCTTCGGCCAGGCCGATCCAGGCTCGGGTGCGCTGGCGCTCGTCGGAAGATTCGGCAAGCGCTTCTTCGAAAGCGCTGATGGATTTATCGACTTCGCCCAACCCTCGCAGCAGGTCAGCGCGAAAACATAGGATCTCATGGCGCACCTGGTCACGGGCGATCTCCAGGCCGCGCTCTGAAAGACGCAGCGCCGCGTCATGCCGGTATGAGCGCGCCTCTTCATTGGCTGCGGTGAGATAGGCAGCGGCGGCGCCGTTATCCTGGGCGCGATCCAAGTGTTGGGCCCACAATGCTAGGTCGCGCGTGGCAAACCATGCCGCGGCGCGCCGATGCAGCGCGGCGCGGCGTCTTTTCAACAGCGACGAGTAGACGCCGTCTCGCACTAAAGCGTGAGTGAACAGAAAGCCCGGCCCCTCGGGGCGCACCAGGAAATGGCGCATGAGCCCGCTGCAATCGTACTTCGGTTTGTCGATCAAATGGCGCAGCTCAGCCGTGGAGAATCGCTGACCGAGGACTGAGGCGGCCTGCAACGCCAGTCGGTCGTCGGGCTCGAGATTATCCATGCGCGTGAGGACGATGCTTTGAATCGAGCCGGGTATTTCACTTTCACTGATCTCCTCGGCGCCGCGCAAAAGCTGTTCGAGGAACAAGGGATTGCCGCCAGCGCGCTGCACGCAGCTCCTGGCGAAAGGTTCCGTGGCGTTGAAGTAGTCGCTGGCAAAGCGCAGCGCCTCGTCCGGACGAAGCGGTCCGAGATCGACGGTCGTCAACGAGGCGCCGGCGGCCGCGGCGCGCCAGTTGGCATCGATGGGATCGCCCTCGATGCGCGATGTCATCACGAGCAGTACCGGATGGCTGGCGCAGGCCGCGGCGATGCGGGCGAGAAATGATAGGGTTGAACCATCGGCCCAGTGAATATCCTCGATCGCGATCACCGTCGGCGTAGCCGCCAATTTACCGATAAGATCTCCGATCAGCTGCTCTTTGCCAGCGCTGCGCGTGGGATTGTCCATGGCGTCGTAGAGCGAACGAAGTTCGGTCGGCTGGGGCAGGTCCAACAGGTCATTGAGGTAGACCTGCTGATCGGGATCGACGATGCTTTGCGCAATCGCGTCGGCAACCGCAAGCGCTTGCGCCGCGACATCGGCATTGACCGCAATGCCAAGCAGTCCACGGATCACCGTTGCGATGGCGTCCAAGCCTCTGCCCGTGCCGAAATCGAGCACCAAACCTCGTTGCCAATGGCAGCCCCGATTCAAGGCGAGTTTGTAGTATTCTTCGAGCAGTCGAGTCTTGCCGATCCCTGGTTCGCCTCGCACTAGCAATGTCTGACCACGTCGTTCCGATAGGCAAACCTCGATCATCGCGGCGAACTGGTTCAACTCTCCGCGGCGGCCGACGAACGGCAGGCGATCGGCCAGGTCGTCGCTCCGGCTTTCGCCATTCACTTGCCAAATCGAGACGGGCTCGGAGAGTCCCTTGATCTTCACGGCGCCGAGCGGCGTGCAGTTAAAACGGGTTGCCGCGATGTCATGCACTGCTTTCGAAATCAGCGTCTCGCCTGGGGCGGCGCGGTCCTGAAGCCGCGCGGCAAGATTTACCGAGTCGCCGATGACTGTATACTCGCGATGCGTCTCGCTGCCGGTGCCGCTCGCCACCACCGTGCCGCTGGCGATGCCGATATGGGCTATAAGGGGCGGATCGAACTTGGCGAGAGCCTCATGGATGGCCATGGCCGAGCGTATCGCCCGCTCCGGATCGTCGCTATGAGCGGTAGGTGCGCCGAAAACCGCCATGATGCCGTCGCCGATATGCTTGTCGATGGTGCCGCCGTAGGCTCGAATAACACCGTCGACCGCTGCAAAGTATCTGTTGAGTAGTTCGTGAGTCGCCTCCGGATCCGATTTCTGGGCCAGCGAGGTGAAGCCGGTCAGGTCACCGAATAGAACGGTGACTTGACGACGTTCGCCGTCGTCATCTTGTTGCGGGATGTTCTTAGGGTTTGTTTGGGTTTCTTTAGCCCAGGGCAGACGTGCGCCACAGCTCTGACAAAAACGATGAGCGAGATCGACCGATGCGGCGCACGATGGGCAAGTTAAGTCGAGCCTGGAGCCGCACTGGGCACAAAAGCGGGCATCTCCTGCGATTTCATATTCGCAGTTAGGGCACTGCATTCGCGCTAAAGCCCTCGCGTTCTGGGTACAGGATTATGTAAACGCCTTGGTCTCAGAGAATTACTATCTCAGGACTGGTAGTTGATTCAACATCGCTCCTTCTCAAACGGATAGTAACGAACTTTTTCTATGGGCCGCTGGCATATCAGATGGCTGAGGATTTTATCGAGCGAAGGCAGGGCCCCAAACAACTTCTGTAACCAATCCGGCCATCGTTAAAGCCATCCGTCATGGCGGCACGTTTCGAGAAGTGGCCGCAAGGCCGGGGACGTTGCACCCTTGGATGGCCTCAGGGCAAAGCGTTGAACTTTTGAACTTTGAACTGCCCGGCGGCGAAAGATAAAAATTCAGTGATCCGGCTAGAACGCTATCATTCACTCGGTACTAAGAGTTGCAGCTGATGGCCGTCCGGATCGTGAAAGTAGATGCAGTGGGGATCGCCGGAGCGGCCGAAGACTTTGATGCCGGCGTTCTCCAGCGTCGCTTTGACGCGCTCGTAGTCGCCTGAAGAAAGGCGCAGCGCCATGTGATTAACCTCGCTGCCGGCGTGGACATCGTCTTTGACCTCGAAGAGCGCAACGCCCTGAACGCCGCATTTCAAAAAACATTGCCACGAACGCTCATGGTCGACTTCCATGCCAAGGAAGTCGACGTAGAATTTTCTCGCGCGGGCGAGATCTTTGACGTGGAAAACCACGTGGTCGATGCCGGTGACTTTAAGGGGCGATTCCATAGTCCACCTCCGACATTTTAGTTTCGATAACCTAATCCAGGACGGCAATCGCCTGGATCTCCACCATCATCTCGGGGCGCGCCAGTTCTTTGATGCCGATCAGGGCGCTGGCCGGATAGCGGCCTTCCTGAAAAAATTCCTTGCGCAGCTGGGTGAAGCGGGTGCCGTTGGCCATGTCGGTGATAAAGACCGTCATGGTGACGATGTCGTCGAGCTTGCCGCCGGCTTTTTCCAGGGTCTGGCGGATGCGCGCAAAACTGTGGCGCACCTGCGCGTCGAAATCGCCGGCGAAGCTTTTGCCCGTCTCATCCTGAAACGCGCCATAGCCGGCGAGATAGAGCGTTGTGCCGCCGCTTATCTTCACCGCGGGCGAGTACGCGCGCTCGCGCTGGCGTTGATCGGCGGGGAAAAATTCACGTGTTGCCATAACAGCCTCGCTACTTCAGAAAAATTTTCTGATATTCCTGCATCTTCTCTTTAACTCATTGGCATCGAAGTCATCCATTTCAACCGCCTGAATCCTGGGAGTCATTTTGGACGCTGCTGACTAGATGGACAAACTTCTGAATAGTTACGCGTATGTGCGACAGTTATGGGGTTGATGGCGGCCGGAGGCAGACTCTTCCCATCGCGACTTTTCCCTCTGGCGACCCCAGTGTACGTCATATCAATGAATCATTTTACCTGAACGGTATCATGCCTGATCGCATACCATCATGATAGGGCTTTCATCGACCCAGTCAAAGCAGTGCGGCTGATGGGCGACTCCAACCATCCCGCTATCGAATCCCCATTTCCCTTTTTACTTCGTTCAGTATCGATGTATCTGCCACTTGCGAGATGGGAATGGTCTTTTCTAATTTTGCCCGCTGTAAGCCAATATTGATTGTCTCCCGCAGGACATCGTCACTCATGGTTCCATCGCTGCTATAAGCTGACCAATAGCCATTAATCTCTCTGCCCACGGTTTCGCGGTCCCTGCCGACCCACTTTGCTGCGATATCCGTTACTTCAGGTTTGTGCGTTTGAATATATTGAAGCGCCTCCATCGTTCTGTCCTGTCCCAGGATTTCGGAACACGAAAACCCGGCTAATAAGACCTGGTTGATCTTCTCGGGCGCTTTGAGCCGCTGCCTCTCTTTGTGATGCGCCGAGACGGCCTGTCGCCCACGGGCTCGGTAGTCCTTCATCCCGCGAACCTGACGGTAGTAACTGCTCCGCGATAATCCCAAAAGCTTCATCGCCTGTTTAACCGTGAGTCCCTCAGCTACCCGCGCCGCTTCCACCTCCGCCCAACTCGGCCTTAGCTTCTCGACAGCCGTTTTAAAAAACGGATCTCGACGGTCTGCTCACCGATCAGCTTCTGCAGTTCTTCGACCTGCCGCTCCAGCGCCATTTGCTCCCCCTGGCTGACGCTGCGCCTATCGAACGCTAACGCCGCTTTGCCGCCTTCGAACTTATCCCGCACCGATAGATCAGCCCCTCAGAAACTTGGTGCCGCCGTGCTATTTGCCCCAGCGGTTCCTTCTGACTGAGCGCTTCTTTCACGATCTGGTAACGCTTCTCCGCGCTCCATCGACTCGGTTTGGCCATTGCAAGGCTGAATTCCAGGCCCGTGGCTAGCGGCTACCTGGGCAGGTTTTCCTCCTGCAAGATGCCACGACATTGCCAAGCCGCAGCTCCCAAGTAACTCCAGCTTGCTAGATTCAGATAAGCGCCGGTTCGCGGGTACCTGGATCAATCGCAGTGAGTTGGAAGCCGAGCTCGGCAGCGCGCCGCTTGACGCTACGCAAGAGCCGGTCACGGTAACGTTCTTCGTAAGCAGCTTCTCCTTGATCGACGTAGCCTGCGCCGTGCTTGAGCATGCGGTAGATTATCCGAGATAATTTGTAAGCGGCCGCCGTGAGGGCTTTGGGGGCGCCAAGACGAGCTTTGAGGCGACGGAAGTACGCCCCGAGAGCGGACTGACTCTGATTGAGCGACTGTGCGGCCATACGTAGAGCCGCAGCCGCTCGATTGGCCGAGGGTTGGGTACGGCCACTGAGACGTTTGCCACCGGAGACCTTGTTTCCCGGAGCCACACCGAGCCATGAGCCGAAGTGTTTTTCTGTGGGCCAACGACCCATGTCAAGTCCTATCTCACCTATGACCGTCAGTGCGGTGTTCGCTTCGATGCTGTCAATTTGGGTCAGATCAACGCCAGTCATACGATAAAGATAATCGCGAGCATCGAAGGCAACCCCACCACGCCGGCGTTTGTGACGGCGACGGGCTGCCAGAGGAGCCTGCGGGCTTTTGTCTTCGAACTGTTGCAGACAAGTCTCGATCTGGCCGTCACAGGCAGTCATTTGCTTCTGATAGAACTCAACCAGTTCGACGGCTTGCTGCAGAGAAAATAGATGCTCTTTGCGATAGTGCCCTTCGAGCGCACGCGCCACCGTGGCCTCGGAGTTCTTGCAGCGCGGGTCGCGTAGTTTTGCCAGTTTGACTGGATCGCGCTCCCCCTTAAGAATGGCCTTGATGATCCCCATGCGAGCTATGATCAAAGCGTGTGGAAATAGGAAATAGGTAGGCGTACCCTTTCGCGAATCTAAAAACGAAAGGCTGCCTGTTGGCGCAGGCAGGAAAGGATACGCCGATGAGAGAAAAGCACACTGAGG
>VGTH01000079.1 GCA_016874755.1 Deltaproteobacteria bacterium
ACGAACAGCGGCGCTGACCAGTCGCCGGGTCACCCGCTCGATTATACCGCCCCAAACTGCCGCCCAGCATCCGCGTCTACGTATGTGCCGTTGACCGTCGGTGCGGAACCTTAGAGCGGAGTTATGGACTCGCCCCTGAGCTAGACAAAGGCCGCAACGATAAGATAGGATCACTTTCAGAGCGCTGGCTGCGACAAGTCGATTGGATATTAATCCAGGAGGGATTTAAGTCTATAGAGCAATTTCCGGGCCATGGGTTCTGCTGCTCGCAGTGATTCCCGCCCTACGTTTCTCTGAATCATAGATATCGTCACCATCGCCGCTGAGGGCGGTTTGTCGTGGCAGGCTGATGGTTTGTTTGCCGCACTGCGCGGCTGATGTACTGATGAACGATACGCTTAACATTGAAACCTCTCGATCACCGGAGAAAACCCCTATCGCACTTGGCACGAAGGCGGAAACCCTCGCGCGTCTTCAGCCGCTAGTGACCCATTCCGTCATCGGTACGCCGATCTATTTTGAAGCGACCGTGTGGCGTCAGCAACGCCAACGCTTGACTCACTCCATACGAGAGTCCCTGGGCGGCGAGCGCGTCGCGGTACGCAGCAGCTGCCAGGTCGAAGACCGTGTGGGCGGTTCCAATGCCGGGCGTTTTTTGAGTGTGATCGATGTCGATGTTGACGACGAGGCGAAGCTGGGTGCAGCGATTGACGCGGTTATCGACTCATTTGACGAACGTAGCCCGAACGATCAGGTGTTAATCCAGGCGGTGGTGCATGACGTGGTGCTGGCAGGGGTCGCATTTACCCGCTCATTTAACGCCGGCGCGCCGTATTATGTGATTAGCTATGATGACCAAAGTGGTCGCACGGATACCGTGACTGGGGGCACAGCAACCCAGCCGAAGTTCTGCGTCATACATCGGCTTGCCGCGGAAGTCCCTGGCGAAGCCCATCCGTCCATTTACCGCGTTCTTCGGGCCATCCGAGAATTAGAGGGCCTAGTTGGTAGCGATGCCTTAGATATCGAATTTGCGGTCGATCGTCAGGGAGTTGTGCATCTGCTACAGGTGCGCGCGATGACTGTCAAGGTCGAGCAGCCGCTGTTGTATGAGGAAGCGCGCCGCTGTCTTGCGGCGGCGCAAAGCGACTTTCGTGGGCGTCAAAAAGCCCATCCCGCCGTTTGCGGATCGCGCACGATCTTCGGCGTCATGTCGGACTGGAATCCCGCTGAAATGATCGGTAGAACCCCGCGCCGACTGGCTTTGTCACTGTACCGTTATCTTATTACCGACGACATGTGCGCCGCCGAGCGTGCCGCGATGGGATATCGCGACATACGCCCGAATCCGTTGATGGTCGAGTTCTGCGGCCATCCTTACATCGATTTGCGGGCTAGCTTCTCTTCTTTCATTCCGGACACGGTGGCTGACGAGTTGGCCAATCGCTTAGTAGAATTCTATTTGACGAAGTTAGAAGAACGGCCAGAATTCCACGACAAAGTGGAGTTCGAGGTGGCATTGACGGCGCTAAGTTTCGATATCCCCCAACGCAGCGAAACTCTACTCGAAGCGGGATTCGGTGCCGATGACGTAGCGGCTTTGCGCGCCGGCTTGTTGGGTGTGACCGAGTTTGCCATGAGCCAGATCGGCGCCCAAAGACGCCGGCTCGCGGAATTGGAAGCGCGCTTTGATCGGTTAACTTCGGGCCGCCCGTCGTCGCTCGCCCGCGCCATTCAACTTTTGCAGGACTGCCGCCGTTGGGGCACGCCGGCGTTCGCTCAATTGGCGCGCGCGGCATTTATCGCGGTGGGATTTCTGCGCAGCTCGGTAGCCCGCAATGTGATTACTCCGCAAGAAATGGAGGGATTCATCGGTTCGCTTAAGAGTGGAGCGAAACAAATGAGTCGCGATGCCGCGCGTGTGCGCTTGGGTAACCTGTCGTGGGATGGTTTCGTTAATACCTACGGCCATCTGCGGCCAGGAACCTACGATCTTGCGGTGCCCTCTTACGGTGAAGCGCCGGGAGTGTATCTAGATCCAATGGTTAAAAGCGCGAGGGCGGAGCTATTTAACGACACCCGCTTTGAATTTTCACCTGCGGTGCTCGACGCTTTCGGCGTGGTCTTACGCGACTTGGCTTTGCCCGACGATGTCGAAAGCTTCGTTACGTTCCTGCGCAGCGCGATCGAGGGACGCGAAGCGGCCAAATTCGCGTTTACCCGAAACCTGAGCCGTGCATTGGCGGATCTTGCCGAGGTCGGCACCAACTACGGCTTGTTGCGCAGGCAAACGGCGCAGATCGATCTCAAATATTTCATTGATTGGCACAATAGCGATAGCCCAAGTGATCCGCATTCTTGGTTGACGAAGCGGGCCGCTGAGGGAGAGAAGTTGCACGAGACCGCCCAAGCGATTGAGCTGCCGCCGCTGATCGCGCGCGAGGCACAGCTGCTCTCATCTGTTTACGCTCCTACGCTGCCTAACTTTGTCGGTCGCGGGCAGGTGTTAGCGCCGGCGGTGGAACTCGCCGCTAACGGCTGGCAAGATAGCAGTGTCGCTGGGAAGATCGCGCTCCTTGTGAGCGGCGATCCGGGCTATGACTGGCTATACGGCATGGGAATCACCGGATTGGTCACGCTTTATGGGGGTGTCAACTCACATATGGCGATTCGCGCTGCCGAGCTGGGAATCCCCGCCGTATTGGGCGTGGGAGAGGCGATCTTCAACCGTTGTCGCGGCGGCCGCATGCTGCGCATCGATTGTCTAACTCGGCACATCGAGGTTGTTGGGTGAATCGCCGGCTGGGTTTGACACAGCGAGTTGATGAGTTCCCCGAACGCTGCGAGACGCGGGATGCGCTCGATCAGCGTTGGGCAGGGTTGCTCGAAAGTTTAGGTTTCGTGCCGGTACCGTTATGCAACCAAATTCAAAATACCGCGGTTTATCTCGGTGCTTTGGCATTGGACGGCATCATCATCACCGGTGGCAACGACGTCGCGCATGCCAGCCTAGCTGAGCTGCCGACTCGCGACCGCTTTGAGTACGGCGTGCTCGCCTATTGTAGAGATCGGCAGATTCCAGTTCTGGGTGTTTGCCGCGGCATGCAGATCATAAACGTATTTTTCAAAGGCCGTTTGTCGCCACTGGCCGGCCATGTGGCCAGTCGCCACCGCGTGACCAGGGGTGCCCAGGTGCGCAACGTCAATAGCTTTCATAATTTTGGTATCGAAGCGGGAGACCTGGGTGCGGGTCTGATTGCCACTGGATTTTGTGACGATGGCTCGATCGAGGCGATGCGCCACCAGAGCGCGCCGTTCCATGGCCTGATGTGGCACCCCGAGCGGGAAGAGCCAGCTGAGGCCATGGACGTTGCGCTGATAAGAGAAATTTTTGGGACGGCATGACGATGTTGAGTGCCGTTATCCTCGCGGCTGGTCAGGGCACTCGGCTGCGGCCGCTCACCGACGATCGTCCGAAGTGCTTGGTGGAATTGGCGGGCCGGTCTTTGATCGACCGGCAGCTGGCGGTGTTTCGTGCTCTCGGTGTTACCGACCTGACAATTGTCGGTGGCTACCGTGTCGATCAACTGGCCGCCTGCGGCGCGCGCACGATCATGAACCCGGACTTTGCCACCACGAACATGGTCGCGAGCTTATTTTGCGCGCGTGCGATGATGTCTGGCGCAGGGGATGTGATTGTCAGCTACGGCGACATCGTTTTCGAGCAAAGAGTGCTGGCGGCCCTCTGCGGCAGCGATGCGCCGGTGGCGGTGATTGTCGACCGCCAATGGCGCGCGCTCTGGGAGGCGCGCATGGAAGATTGCCTCCAGGATGCGGAAACGCTGAAACTCGCCTCCGATGGCCGAATTGTTGAGCTGGGTAAGAAGCCACACGGTTATGCCGATATTGAGGGCCAATACATCGGTTTGATGAAGTTTCGCGCCGACTACGCAGCGCGCCTGCCGGCAATCTACGACACGCTGCTCGATGGCACAGGCGCAAGCCAGGCCGCTAGGACGATGTATCTAACCGATTTTTTGCAGCGCTTGATCGATGACGATTGGCCGGTTCACGCCGTGCCGATCGATGGCGGTTGGTTGGAAGTCGACACCGTGCAAGATCTGGCGATCTATCACCAACTGCAGCGCGACGGCCAGCTCGCGCGCTTGTGCCGCCTGGCATAGCGATGTTCAACTGGCTGGATCCCTGGCGTGATTTTCACCGCCTGCGCAAACTGTCGCGCCGCGAGCGCCGGCTCGTCGTGTATTGTGAGGGGCGCGAGTATGACGTTTTTTTCGCGCCCATATTGGCGGCCCTCACCGACCGTTATCGGTTCGACTATCTGTTTGTGACCTCCGATAGCGGCGACCCGTTGCTCGGCGCGCAGCCGCCGCGGCGCTCGTTCTGTATCGGTCATGGCACGGCGCGCACAGCGTGGTTTCAGACGTTGGCAGCTGACCTGGTGCTTATGTCGACACCCGATCTGAATCGGTTTCATCTCAAACGCTCGCCAGCGGTGGGCCATTACGCTTACTTGCACCACTCGCTGGTCAGCACCCACATGGCCTACCGGCCCGGCGCCTTCGACAACTACGATTCAATTCTTTGCGTTGGGCCGCATCATGTGACGGAGAGCCGCGCTTGGGAGGCGCAACACAATCTTAGAGCGAAGCAGTTGGTGCCCCATGGCTATGGGCCGATCGATGCGCTGATGGCGTCCGCCGAGGAACGGCGTACCCCAGTACCCGACCAGCCAACGGTACTGGTGGCGCCGTCGTGGGGGCAAGCGGGACTCATCCAAAGTTGCGGCGCGGCGGTTTGCAGCGCATTGCTGCAGGCCGGTATGCGGGTGGTTTTACGGCCCCATCCACGCACGCTGCAAACCCAGCGCGCACTCGTCGACGAACTCACAGCCCGTTTTGGGGCTGACGACAATTTCGCCTTGGACCTTGGCGTTGCCAGTCATGAGATCTACCGCGACGCCGACATCATGATCAGCGATTGGTCGGGCGCCGCGTTTGAATTTGCCTTTGGTTTGTTGCGGCCGGTGTTGTTTGTCGACGTGCCGCGCAAAGTGAACAATCCGCACTACGCAAGCCTTGACTGCGAACCGCTGGAAGTTTTTCTCAGGACTGAGGTCGGTGAAGTTGTGCCGGCGGACGCACCAACGGCGGTCGTGGCGGCCGTGGAGCGGTTGTTGGGTCATGCTGAGCGCTGGCGTGAACGGTTGGCGGCACAGCGCCGGCAGTGGATATTTAACGCCGGCACCAGCGGAGTGGCGGGCGCTGAATTCATTGCTGGCAAGTTGGGCCTTGTGGCCAGAGCACACCGCGGCAGCGGAGGTGCAGCGAGCGATCGTTCCTTGGACAAGCGTGTTATCGAGCTGTTGGTTGCTGAGCGCGGTGCGGTGGAACGAATCTTGATCGCGCTGTTGACGCGACAGGTGGGGAAGTGGCGCAAGGCCGATTGGGCGGCGTTGCATCAGCTGGCGCACCAAGTTGAGGTCACCAAGCGCGTCCACTCGACGTATGACGAGGCTTGGCGTGTTCCAGCGGCACCGACTCCCCTGGATTCTGACGCCTGGCCGGCGCTGGTTTTGGTGTTCCTGATCGCTGCCGAACCAGCAGGTGTCCAATGCAAGTTTCTCAGCGCCGCACTGCGCGCCCTCGATTGCATGGAAGCCAATGGCGTGAAGAAATTTTCACGGGAGCTAAGAGTGCGCTGCCAGGAGCTGCTGGAGCGCATTGCGCCATGACCACGCTGCCCTTGACCGTGTTGGTTTATGAAGGACCTATCGCGCGCGCCTATTTGGCGGTCCTGAGATACGCAGGCTATCGCCCCGAACGTATCATTGCGCTGCCTCGTCGCCGAAAAACAGCGCGCCAAAAAACTTGGCTGCCGCGCCTGTTGGTGGATGCCCATCGGTTGCGCCGCGCGGTGGATCAGGGTTTACATTGGCCGCGCTGGCTACGCCGCTATGAAAGCGATCTTTACCGCGAAATGGTCGAGAAAGTCGGGGCCGCCTTCGGGCTACCGCAGGAAGTCTTCGGCGAGGCACTCGACGGCCCAGAGCTGGCCAGCGACGCAGCCAACGTTGAATGTATTGCGGTTGAAAGTTTGAAGGATCGCGCGTTGTCGCAACGGTTGAGTGCACTGCCTCCAGGCGAGATTCTCTACTCCGGTGGCGGTATCGTGCCACCGGCTCTGCTCAACGACCCGGTGCGGCCATTTCTCCACGTACATCCGGGTTTCTTGCCCCATGTGCGCGGCGCTGACGGGCTACTTTGGTCGCTGCTCGTGCGTCAGCGCTTGGGAGCCTCCTGCTTTCACATGACAGCCGGCATCGACCTCGGTCCAGTGTTGGCGGCGCGCGAGTTTGCGCCGCTGACGTTTGCTTTCCCGCGGCGCACGACCGTCGACGAAGCCATGCTCCACCGCGCCCTCTTTTCTTTCTATGACCCGTATCTCAGAGCCAAAACGTTGATCGATCACCTGCGCTCGCGTCCAGCCGGTGGCGCCTGGCCCACGGCGGTGCCGCAGGATCCAGCGTTGGGGACCACGTACCATTTCATGCATCCCGCACTGCGTCACCGCGTGCTGCGCCTGCTGTTCAAGGACTCACATGAAGCTTCGGCGCGCTGACATGCATCTTTTGGGCGGAGCGTTGGCCGCAGCTTTCTGCTTGGTCTGGAGCCTGCTCGCCTACGCGCCCTGGATGGTGCTGGCCAACAATCCGGAGCACTTCAAAGGGGTGACCGTGGCGGCCTTTGCGCGCGGCATTGCGCCCTACGCGGCTGGTTGCTGGCTTGGGCTCGGCGCGGTTCTGTTCCTGTGCCGTTCCGCTCTGTCGACGGTGATGGTGCTGGGCGCCAGCTTAGCAATTTGGCTGGACGTAAATCTGCTCAACTGGGATTACGGTGTGTTGGCCGGTTTGCCGATCAATTTTGCCAGCCACTGGCAGCGCGGAATCGGCGACGTCGCGGTGTGGCTCTTGGTTTTCGCCTGCGCATACGGTTTCCGTCGTTGGTTGAGCCCGCGAATCATGCTCGCGGCGGCGTTGCTATTGACGGTAATGATTGCCGGGCAGGTGGTGCTGTTGTTCGATGCCGAAAAAGGCGGGCTGGTCTGGTATCGCCAACCGCCGCCGCCACCACGACCTTTGGCGGTGGCGCCGCGCGGCAATGTTTTCGTCGTGATTTTGGACACGATGCAGACCGACGTTGCGCGCGAAGCGCTTGCCCTCCGTCCCGACCTCCAGCGGGCCATGACGGGATTTAGCCTCTATCCCAACACGGTGGGCGCCGGCACGACCACGGTGGGCAGTGCACCCGTGCTGCTTGGCGCAGGCCACTTGATCGATCCCAACAACTATCTCGACTGGCGCAAGCGCTACTTGAGCATGGATGCGCCAAATTATTTGCTTAGGCAGCTCGCCGACAAGGGTTATGAGATATGTCAGGATGGTTCCGTCGGACCCAACACCGTCGCGGCGCCCAAGTGCAGCCAGGATCGTGGCTATGATGATTTCTTGTTCTTGCTCAATCTCGGGTTGTTCCGGGCGCTGCCGCAGCCGCTCAAAGCGGTGATCTACAATCAGCAGCGTTGGTTACTTGGCGGTTTTGGAGCGAACCGGGAGGAGAAGATGCGCGGCGCAGCGGCGCCGTACCGAATCGACGCCGACGCGATGGCCGCGTTGTCGCGCGAGCTGGCGGTCGATTCACAGGCAAAGCCTCGGTTCTTTTGGCTTCACTTCATGGGCGTCCATTTGCCGATTCAGCTCGGTGCCGATTGCGCGCCGCACGACCGCTCGCCTTTTCCTGACAACCACGAAGGCTGGCGGTCCCTCGTAGCGAGTTTGCCGACCTCTGAAACTCGCCAGGCCGTGGTCGCCCAGAGTGTTTGCTATTTCGATCGTCTCGCCGTAATTATGAATAAACTCAAGGCCCTGGGCATTTACGACAGCAGCGTTATCATAGTGGCGGCGGACCACGGCGATAGCTTCGGCAACCGGCGCGAATGGTTTGCCCAGCAAAGTTCCCATGGGCACAATGCCTATATTCCAGATGCGGTTCTAACGGCGGGAACTCCCGTGTTGGCAGTGAAGCCTATGTCCGCGTTTGGATCGTTTCAGGAGCGCATGGAACCGGCAACGCTTTGCGATATCCCGAAGATCATCCTGGGTCAGATCGGGCTGCCTTCCCAGTCGGATGAAGCGTGCGTCGATATCGTTCGCCAACCGCCGGCAGGCGATCGCGAGCGGCGGTTTTACTATTATAACTGGTCGCCAGAGAGCTGGTCGATCGACAGTGGCAATTTTCCCGACGTCGAAGAGTTCCGCGTTGTCGGCCACGCCCAAGATCGCAGCTCCTGGCAGCCGACGTTTCGCCGGCATGTAAATCGTCGGCAAACAAAACCGTGGTTGCGCTTGGATCTGGCGGCTGCGGGGAGCGCGCGCTACCGAAGCGTCGCCGGCTGGCAGTCTGTGCCTTTGGACCAGGGCGGTTTAGCGATGGCGGTGGTCGGCAGAGAGGCGCGCCTCTATTTCGGCGGCAGCTTAGCGGGACCGAAACAGCTCACGCTGCAAGTTTCCGTTGCCGGGCCGACCCCAATCCGACTCAATATCGGCTTCGTCGAGCGCTCTTTTTGTCAATTCGACATCAAGCCGGAAAAATCACAGCGGCTGTTGGATTGCCCGCTGCCGCCCGCTCTCGATTTGGATTACGTCTCTCTCAGGCTTAGCGGCGCAGCCGCGTCGCCCAAACTGATCGTGCATGAAGCACAAATGAAAAGTTCGTAAAGGAGTTGTCGCGTGGTAGTAAAGTTTGGCATTCTAGGTGTCGGAATGATTTCTCTCGGCTGTCCGTCGTTGGCCTATGCGTACATTGACCCGAGCGCAGGTCAATCATTGCTGCAGATCTTGATTGCAGCGGCGGTCGCGGGTGGAATCTTTTTTCGTTTTTGGTTCAAGCGAATCGTTCGGTTCTTCTCTCGTGAGGCGAGCGATGCGAAGGACTCGCCTTACGACCGCTAACCGTCGCAACCTTATGGTCCGCATGGAGCGCTCCAGCGGTGCAGATATTCTACTCCAATAATTTGACGCCAGCGCCGAAGGTCAGCCTCGTGCTCCTCGACTGGTCCTGCCGTGAGAGTTTTCACGTTCTCGACTACCTTGAGAAGCAAACCCTGCCGCGCCACCAGTTCGAAATCCTCTGGCTGGAGTACTACGATCGAAAAGCAACTGCGATCGAAACCCGGTTTCGCACCGGCGACGCAACACCGCCGGTCGACCGGTGGGTCGCCCTTGAAATCCCGCGCGATACTTATTTCCACAAACACCTGATGTACAACGCGGGCATCGTCATGAGCCGGGGCGAGATCGTGGTGATTTGCGACTCCGACGCCATTGCGAAAGAGACCTTCGTTGAGAGCATCTTAAATGAGTTCGAGTGCGAGCCGGGCATCGTTTTGCACATCGACCAGTTTCGCAACGAACGCCGCGATCTGTATCCGTTCAACTACCCAAGCGTCGAGACGATCGTAGGCGAGGGCTGTATCAACAACGCCGGCGGCACGACCGCTGGGCTGTTGGACCGCGACGACCCTCTGCACGCGCGCAACTACGGCGCCTGCATGGCGGCGCGCCGTGCTGACCTGATCGCCATCGGCGGCGCCGACGAACATATCGATTATTTGGGGCACATCTGCGGTCCCTACGACATGACGTTTCGGCTCATCAACTTTGGCCGCAAAGAGGTCTGGCACCCGTCGGAGTTTCTCTATCACGCGTGGCATCCGGGCGCCGGCGGTGAGAAAAATTATTTGGGGCCGCACGATGGAAAAAACATGTCGACGACGGCGTTAAGCGCGCGCAGCAGCGGACGCATCGAACCGCTGTGCGAGAACCCGGCCATCGGCAGATTACGATCGGCCGGTGCGCCCACCGATCCGGCGGCGCTGCAAGAGGAGCTGATCGACAGCGACCGGCTCAAGGGCTGGTCTGAAACCGAGGTCAAGAAGCTTAAGAAGCGCCCGCTGTCGCCAGTCAATAGCAGCGGCGCCGTCTCGGCGACTCTGGCCAAAATGGTGGCCCGGCAGTTGTGGATCAAGTTGACCCGGGTGCCGCGGCAAGTGAAGACGCCGAGCATGGCTTTGAAAAAAGCCGTGAACGCGGCGCGTTTTGTGCGCAATAGTTTTCGCCACAACGTCTATATCGCCGAGCAGTCGCAGCGGATCTTCAACGATCTCGCTTCCCAGGGCACGACTGAGGTGTCGTTGTACGGCACCGGTGACGTCGCAGAGCTACTGTTAAAGCTGAGCAAGGAATCACCGGTGACGATCCGTTCCATTTATGACGACTACAGCGAGCGGGAGTTCGCGGGTTTACGAGTGCGCCCGGTTCGCGATTCCGCTAAAGACTCCGGCAAGATCATCGTTGCGGCGATTGTCGGCATCGAAGAAAAGATCGAGCGGCTGCAGCGCCACGGCGTGGCGCTCGAACGAATTGTCAACCTGCAGTAATGGAAAGCCCCGTCGATATTTCCTTGCTGTTGCCAACGCGCGGCCGGCCCGAGCTGCTGCGCCGATTGTTCAACAGTGTGGCGGTGACCACCGCTGCTATCGATCGCCTGGAGCTCGTGCTCTATATCGACGAAGACGATGCGCCGACGCAGGACCTGTCCCATGACGGGTTGCCGATCGTTCGCTTGATCAAGCCGGCGCAGCAGACCATGGGCCGGATGAATCAGGCCTGCTACGAAGCGAGCCGCGGCCGCTTTGTCATGCTCATGAACGACGACGTGGTATTTCGCACCCCGGGTTGGGACCGGCACCTGGTGGCGAGTTTTCAGCAGTTCGGCGACGAGATTGCGTTGGTTTACGGAAACGATCTCTATCAACGGCAAGCGCTGCCGACGATGCCTGTCTTATCACGGGTGTGCTGCGAGCTCTTGGATGGCATTTGCCCGCGCAGCTACCGCAGGACTTACATCGATCTACATATCTATGACTTATTCAAGAAACTTGCCAAGCTGGGTCCACAGCGCATCGTTTACCACGACGACGTGATCTTCGAGCATATGCACCACGAGACCGGCAAGGCGGCGCTGGATGCAACCTATGTGAAAAACAGCGAGGGCGAAGACGATAAGCGGTTTATCAGCCTCGAAGACGAGCGCTGGAATCAAGCGAAGATGCTCAAACGACATATCGAGTCACGGGCTGCAAAAGCGTCCCCCTCCGGCGCCGACCGGCGGGTGGGGCGGTTCTTCAAGCAGTTCTTTTCCTCCGGCAAGCGCGACACGTGATCGACTAGCGAACGCTTATCTTCATCTCCGGCAACCGGATCGCCGCTGCAACCAGACTCATGGCCCGTATCTTGGTCGAAGGCAGGGTTCTCGCGCACGCCCAGACGAGCGGCGTCGAGCGCTACGTCGCCGAGGTGAGCCGGCGGTTGCCGCTGGCTGGTTCGATGCACCGGTTCGAGATCGCCCGTCCGCTCTCTCAAGGGATGTTGAGCCAGCACCTTTGGCTGCATTTTTCTCTGCCGCAGCGCTGCGCTGCGGGTGGCTACGACGTCCTTTTCTGTCCGGCGAATATTGCGCCGCTACTAAAACCAGCAGCGGCAAGGCTGGTGCTCACGGTGCATGGGATCGCCTATCGCTTCTCGCCGGAGTCCTATTCCACGAGCTTTTGTCGCTATTACTCATGGTTGGTGCCGCGCTCGCTGAAAAACGCCGACGCGGTCGTGGCCGTTTCTGCCGCCGAAAAAAAAAGTATTCTGAACGAGTACCCCTGGGTGGCGCCGGAGAAGATTCACGTCATCGCCGGCGGCCTCGACCACAGCGTCTTCAACCTCGACAGCAAGGGGGCGGCGCAGGAGATCCTAAAACAGCGCTACGGTATTAGAGGTGAATTCATTCTCGGCGTCGGCTCGTTCAAGCCGGTGAAGAATTTCGCCGGACTGATCGAGGCCTATCGAGCGATCCGCAATCGTATCAGCGCTCAGCTGGTGTTGGTGGGCGGGACGCCGGCCCATGGGCTGAGCGAAAGCGCAGGCATCACCGCGCTTGGTCATATCGAGGCGGATCTGCGCTATTTTTATCAGGCAGCAAAGATGCTGGTATTCCCGTCGCGCTACGAAGGTTTCGGCCTGCCGCCTTTGGAGGCGATGGCGTGCGGCTGCCCGGTGATCGTGTCAAAGGCCGGCGCTTTGCCGGAAGTTTGCGGCGACGCCGCCGTTTACGTGGATGCCGAGGATACCCAGAGCATGGCTGCGGCGATCGTCGAGATGGCTGCCAGAGAAGAATTGCGCGACGAACATATCGCCCGTGGTTCGCGCCGGGCGAAGGATTTCAGCTGGGAGAAAACCGCCGCCGAGACGATAAAAATCTTCGATCAACTCTGCGTGCGATAGGCGATGTATCGGATCAACGGCAAAGCGCTGCTACGCGACAACCGCGGTCTTTCGGCGGCGCAGTTCGCAACCGCTCAAGCCGTTTGTGCGCGGATTCGCCAGCTTGTCGAGAGCCGCGATGCCTACATCGAGGCGCACCATCTGGACCGGGCTTTCTGCGTGCCCGATGGACTTTGGTCGGGACAGGCGTTTAACGACTATCTTAACACGTATCGACAGGTGGCCGAGTGCCGCTATGAGATTATCAATCGCCTGAGGCTGTTTGTCTCATTCTTCTCAGGCTATTCTTTGAGGCGCTTGTCTGGCGTCCCCGGCCGGCCGTCTTTCGAAGCGCCGGCGGTTTAAGTCGCAGGTCAACGCGACCTGCTTGGTGTGGAAAACTGTCATGGTGGCTGAGAAGAGCTTCCGCAAACTGAACGCACCACAGCTTGTCGGAAAAGTAGCGCGCGGGACGAAGTAT
>VGTH01000080.1 GCA_016874755.1 Deltaproteobacteria bacterium
CGCCCCTGGCGCCTTAAATCCGACAGCTCGCACGCCCTCAGCTCGTTAATCAAATCCCAAAGCCTCCTGTAGCTTCGGATGGCCGCCTCGATTTGGGCCTCATCTTCGGCACGCACGTGCAGGGCCTCTCTGCGCCCGGCAATCTCCACGGTAAGAAACTTCCCGCCGTGGCGCCTGCGGGGATCGTGCGCACAGGCGCAATTGGCTCGACCGCAGCGGCCCAACCGCTCCACCACAGTGCCGCGCATCAGCGGCTCAAAGCTCAGCGCCCGCAGCTCTTCGCGCAAACGACGGCGGCGCCGTTGGGTTTGGATTCGATCGGATGACATGTCTGAAAAGTAAAACACTAACCAGATAAAACTCTAGAAAAAACTCGCCCAATGGGCGAATCCCAATACACTAAAACTTCCTCAAAACGCTACAGGTTTTGAAACCCTCGTAGGCTTAGAGCGGAGTTATGGACAGTTGGCAGAGCTCGCGGCAGATAGATGTGAAACGCCGTGCCGTGCCCGACTTCGCTGTCGACGGTAATTTCACCCGACATGGCGGTTACCAGCCGTTTGACGATGTTTAACCCGAGCCCGCCGCTGGCGTGTTCGACGGTGCTGGTTTCGGCCTGAAAGAAAAGCTCGAAAATTTTCGGCAGATCGTCTTTGGCAATACCGATCCCGGTATCGCTGACGACAAATTCCACGCGCGCCTCACCTTCACGGGGCGCGAAGCGGACTTCAACCTTGCCCTGCTGCGTAAACTTACGCGCGTTTTCGATCAGGTTCCGCAGAATCTCCTTGAGTTTGATCAAATCGGTTTTGATAAGGCATTCCGGCTCCACCGGATCGATCACCAGGGTCACGCCCTTTTTCTCAAAGGCGTCGCTAAACTCACCCTTGATTTGTATCAGCAAATCGCCGACACCCACGTCGGAGACGACAAAACGCGACCGGCCATCGCCCTGGTCCAACCGCGCCATGGTGACGGTGCTGTCGATCAGCTGCAGCAGCTCATCGGCGCCGCGCTCGATGGCTGCCACGCGCTGCGCCTGATCGCGGCTCAGCTCGCCGCACATGCCGCTCGACAACAAGCTGGAAGCTCCCATGATCACCTGGAGAGGGGTTTTCAGCTCATGCCCCAAGACGCCGACCAAAACGCCTTTGACCTCAAGCGCCTTTTCCAGCGTCTCGTTGGTGCTCTTAAGCCGCTCGTAGAGCTGCGAGTTTTAAATCGCCACCGCCGCTTGGTTCGCCAGTGTTTCCAGGAAACGGACAATCTCCGGCGTCAACTCACACCGCTCTGTCGTGTAGAAGCTGATCGTCCCCAGGCTTTCACCCTTGGCAATCAGCGGAACGCCAACCCACGAAATCAAGCCGTTGTTGATAATGAATTCAGAGTTGCCCAGACGCGGATCGCTGCGCAGATCTTCAATCACCATCGAGCGGCGGGCGTTTAGAATCTCGCGCGCCCGTCCCGATAGATCGGCCGACA
Organism: Deltaproteobacteria bacterium; assembly: GCA_016874755.1. Taxonomy (NCBI): domain Bacteria; kingdom Pseudomonadati; phylum Myxococcota; class Myxococcia; species Deltaproteobacteria bacterium. The sequence goes on from VGTH01000080.1 coordinate 1,483, forward strand.
AAGGTCGCTTGAAAGTCACCTCGTCGATACCCCTGCAGGCAAGCGGTTCCAGCAGACCGGTGTCATGGTTGAGCAACCGTATGGTGACGGCGAACCCCGGCAGGAGCTGCATCACCTTATCGAGAAACTTATCGAGCACGGCTCTTAGGTCGAGCGTCGAGGTGATCGCTTGGTTGACATCCTGGAGCACCGCCTGGCGCGCATTCAGGTCCTGGCGTTCGATGGCGTAGCGAATGGCGCGGGCCAGCATGTGGCCGCTCGCCTGCCCTTTGATAAGGTAGTCTTGGGCGCCCAGACGCATGGCTTCAATGGCGACGTCTTCATCGTCAAGGCTGGTGAGAATAACGATCGGCACCGAGGCACACGCCGCTCGCACCTGCGCCACGGTGTCCATGCCCCAGCCGTCAGGAAGCGATAGATCGAGGAGCACTAAGTCGAAGTGCGCGGCGTGGAGCTGCGCCAAAGCCTCCGACAACCGAATGACGTGAACAATCTCGAAGGCAAACTTGTCGCTCGTCGCCCCGTCCAGATCAACGCGCAGGAGCCGTGCGTCCCCCGCGTTATCTTCCACCAACAACAGCCTGCCCTTATGGGTCATCGCAAGTAGATTCTCAAGTAGTTTTAGCTTGGTCGTGCCGCGGCACCGGCGTTTGGCTGCAAGCCATCAACGGCAATACCAAATTCCCATGCCCCCAACACCATAGCGAAGTTGAGGCGCATTGCGCAACCCGATCGGGTCTTTTCGTCGCGTTTGTTAGAAACGGCTATTCGGCCAGTTTCGAGGCTAGCACGGCAACATCGAACCAAAAGGCTTCGATGGCTTTGATAATGTGGAAAAGATCGTCGATATCGCTCGGCTTTGTAACGTAACAGTTAGCGCCCATCTCGTAGGCCTTGAGAATATCGGCGCTGGCAGCGGAGCTAGTAAAGACGATCACTGGAATTGTCCGCAGCGCTTTGTCGTGCTTGATCTCCGAGAGCACTTCATAACCGCTTTTACGCGGCAAATTGAGGTCGAGCAAGATCAGCTCAGGCCGCGGCGTCGCGGCGAAACCGCCGCGCCGGTGCAGGCAGTCCAATCCTTCGACGCCATCGCGTGCCACCGTGACTTGATAGTCATAGCGAGCATTTTGCAACGCTTCCTGCACCAAACGTACATCGCCGTGATTATCTTCAACGTGCAGAATCTGCCGTTTGGTCATAGTTCGGGCCGCAGCTCCGTCTCCACCGCCGCAGCGGGGATTGTAAAATAAAATGTCGACCCGCGTCCGGGTTCAGATTCCAGCCAAATGCGGCCGCCATGGCGTTCTACGATCTTCTTGCAAACCGCCAGGCCGATGCCGGTCCCCGGATACTCATCGCGCGTATGCAGACGTTGAAAAATGACGAAAATCCGCTCCGCGTAGCGCGCTTCGATGCCAATGCCATTGTCGCTCACGGCAAACAGCCATTGATCACCGTCGCGCTTGCACGACAGGTGAATTTTCGGAATCCGGGTGTCGTGGTACTTGATGCCATTGCCGATCAAATTCAGCAGCAGCTGGCCGACCTGGGCACCGTCGCACCACATGACCGGCAACGGATCGTGGGTGACCTTCGCGCCGCTCTCTTCGATCGCAATGGACAGGCTCTTGAGCGTCGTCGCGAACAACGCCTCGATGTCCGCCGCCGCAAACGCCTTGCCCTTAGTGCCAACCCGCGAATAGGTCAAGAGATCGATGATCAGCGCTTCCATGCGCTTGGCGCCGTCGACCGCGAAGTCGATGTAGTCCTGCGCCGTTGCATCGAGCTGCGCGCGGTAACGTTTCTCCAACAGTTGGGTATAGCCGGTGATCATGCGCAGCGGTTCACGCAAATCATGCGACGCGACGTAGGCGAACTGTTCCAGCTCGGCGTTGGAGCGCTGCAGCTCGATGGTCTTACCCGCGAGGGTTTCTTCGGCGCGGCGCCGCTCGGCCACTTCGTGCTGCAGCTCATCGACCCGCTGCTGGAGCTCGCTCTGAGTCTTTTTGAGCTCGCCGTCACGCCTCTCGATTTGCTGCAACATATCGTTGAAGCCGTTGACGAGCGTGCCAATCTCATCCTGGCTGGTGGTTTGCGCGCGCACCGAATAGTTCTGCTGCTGCGAAACCTTCATCGCGACATCGGTCAGAGCCATGATCGGTTGCGACACGCGCCGTTGGGCGCTCCGCGATATCGCCAAGGCGGCGAGCAAAGATAGCGCCAAGGCCGCGAACGAGAGCAGCACATAATTCCACAAACGGGCATAAGCTTCGCTCAAATCGGCGCGCAAACCAATGGCGCCCACAACTTTGCCATGGTACTTAACGGGGCTGCATAACTCGACGCCGCCGTCCATGGTGCGGAAATCGGCGAACTCCAGTGGACACTGTGGCGCCGCCACCTCTCGGGCATCGCGCCGGTAACCGGCAAAGACGCTGCCATCGCTGCGGTAAATAAAGGCCCAGGCAATGCTGGTCGTTGCTCGCAAGCCATTGAGCGTATCTTGCGCTGCCCCTTGATCCTCGAAAACTAGAGCGGCCGTACTGTTATGGCCGACGACACTGGCGATGGAGGCAAGGTTTCTGGCAATGGTTCGCGGCGCGGCCAGAAACTCGTAGGCCAGGAAGCTGGCCCCGGCAAAAAACAAGGTCGTGACGCTGGTCAGGACGACAAGCAGCGTCAGCTTGTGCTTGATCGAAAGCTTGCTCAGAGGACGCAAGTCAGTTCTTCCTCCGATCGCGCACGGTTTTGGCGAGTTTCAACAGGCGCGAGCTGATCTTTAGTCCCGCCTTTTCCGCCACATCGAGGCTCACTTCGAAGCGAATCTTGCGATCCTCCACCAACAAATTGATCATGCCGCCGGCCTGGGCAAACTCCATCTCCTCACCGACGGTCAGACAGGCGTGATTTTTGAGCGCGCCAAGAATGCGCTCAAAACGCTCGCGCTCGTTCAAACCGACGAACAAGATATGGCAATTGTCTCCTGGTTGAAGCTGGCTGATGCGGCGCACGGCGAGGCCGCGATTGCCCGCGGTTTGTCCCCTAACGGTATCATCCAGATCCGCTTTGAAAGGATCATCGCCGATCACGCAAATATTGATCGGGCTCTGGGGGGTCTTGAACGAATGCGCCGGCCAATCGGTAAACTTAGCGAAATTCATGAGAAACGCAGCTTTGAGCTGGTATTCAGTGGGAGCCGACGCGGCCGAACCCGACCGCGCGCAAACACATGCGGCGATTACGGCCATGCCGATCGAGGCAGCTACAAAACCTTTTACTGAGCTAAGCTTCACGAGGACTTTTAACGCAACGAAACATTTAGATTAAAATTTGTACAGGAGCTTCAGCCAAAAGCTCCGCCCATCTTGCTGAATTTTGTCCCGCCGATGTTCACCTCCCGCCGGGTCGTCGTATTTGCGGTTGGTCAAGTTGAAAACACTGGCAGAGGCTTGCAGGCCTTTGAGAAAATTCTTGCCGGAAAGCGTCACGTTGGTGAGGAAATAATCCCGCGCCTGCTTCCCCGCCAAGGTCACCCGGTCGCTGGTAAACTGCTGCTCGAGGCCGAGAAAGAGCTTGTCTTCGTAGAGCGGCACGCTGCCGTTTAGCTTGATCAAGTGGGTTGGCGAGTTGGCAAGGACTTTGTCGGTTTCTACGGACTGGGTTTGCTGCAGTGTGTAGCTCAGCCTGCCGTGAAGTCCCTTGCCCCAGCGCCCTTCGACCTCCAACTCGAGGCCACGGCCGGTGACTCGCCCCATGTTGCGGTAGACTAGCAAACCGTCCTCCGGATCGGTTTCTTGAGTGATGAGATCGCGAATGCGGTGGTAGTAAATATTCGCCGTGGCCCAGACGTTGGGGCCCAGCAGCTGCTGGTAAAGAAACTCGACGTTGCGAATGGTCTCCGGCTTCAAACTGCTATTGGCCTTGGTGGCGCCGGGAGAGCTCCAATAGAGCTCATAGGCGTTGGGGGCGCGAAACGCTTGACCGTAGATGAGCTTAAAAATCGAGCTTTCCACCGGTTGATAAATCAGCGCCACGCGCGGATTGACCGTGCCGCCAACGGTATAGTAGCGGTCGCAGCGCACGCCGGCGTTTAACCGCAAGGTCTTCAAGATTTCGAAATCGTCTTGCAGAAACAGCGCCCAACTGCCGGTCGTGCGCTGCTCATTTAGATACTCTTCCACGTCGAAGTTGCGTTGGTCGAGCTTGTACGAATAGCGATACTCGCCGCCAAAAATTAGCTTGTGTTTATCGAACACGGTCTTGGTCAGCTGCCATTCGTCGCCAAATCCCTGGGTATTGCCGATGTCGCGGTTGGTTTGGACGCCGACGGGGCCGCCGTAATTCGTCACCTGTTTGCCGCGATAGTAGAGAGAATCGTAGAACAGCCGGCCCCTAAGACCCAGCCCATTGGCGAACTCATGGTCATATTTGAGGTCGAAGAAACCGCGTTTATCGACGCTAAACGAGTCCGCGTTGAACTCGGCGTCGAAGGACGCCGTGGGAATGTCTTTGTCCCGGCTAATGTAACCGCCTTCAAGAGCGAAATCGCCATAGGACAGACGGCCGAAAACATTGCCGGCGCTTTCACTATCTTGGCGCCGAGCGATGCCAAAGTAAGTCGTGGGATCGTTGAACTCCGGGTAGTAGAGCCGCTCGTCGCCGCGGCTCCCGGAGCGGCTGCCGGAGATCAGCAAGTCCAGGCCGTGCGCAAATTTGTCGCCATAGGTGACCCGCCCCTTGTAACTTGCAAACCGGCCACCTTCAGCCGCGACTTCGGCGCCTTTGAAGGCTTCGCCGCTCTTGGTTTTGACGTTGATGATGCCGACAAACGCGTTGGTGGCGCAGAGCGAGGAGCCCGCGCCGCGGATAACTTCGACCCGATCGATCAAATCGACGTCGACGTTGAAGTCGTTGCCGAGAAAAGCCTGATTGTAAATGTTGTCGTTCATGCGATGGCCGTCGACGAGCAACAAGATGCGCGAGTTATACTCGCCGGGGCGGCCGTATCCGCGCATGCCGAGATAGGTGTAATTGCGGTCATAGCGAATGTAGAGCCCGCGCAGCGCTGCGCAGGATCTCGGCCAGGGTGCGGCAACCGTACTTGGCGATGTCGTCGCTGGTAACGATGCTGACCGAGGCTGGTGCATCGGCCAGGCGCTGCTCGAACTTCGAGACGCTGGCGATCATAATGTCCATCAAATCTTCGATGGACATGCGACCCAGTTCAGCGGAGGGGCTTTGCGCGGCAACTTTGCCGAGCGAGAAAAACCAGCCACTCATGCAAAAAAGCCAGAGCAGAACTTTGAGCATGCAACTTTTTTGTCCTTAGCCCTGAACGTGCCGAAGGGATCCGAACGAATTGCGCCACGGTCTCTGGGCGAGCGGAACTTTCGTTGCGGCGATTGTATCCATATCGCCAAGACCGAGCAAGGCTGCGGCTCGTCTATTTCTTGTGAGCTTGACTGCGCTGGTTACAAGGCAGGCCCGCTGAGCAGGGAGTCGTGGTCCAGCGGCTTTGCCAGCCGTCTTTCGGGCTTCCCATCGGGAAGCTCCGCGGGGAGGGTAAAGAAAAACGTCGAGCCCTTGCCGGGTTCCGATTTGACCCAGATCTTGCCGCCGCGGCGCTCGACGATTCTCTTGCAGACCGCCAAACCGATGCCGGTACCCGGATATTCTTCTTTACTATGAAGGCGTTGAAAAATGACAAAGATTTTGGGCGCAAACTGCGGATCGATGCCGATGCCATTATCGCGCACGGAAAACTCCCAGTAACTGCCAGCGCGCCGACAACCGACATGAATCTCCGGCACATTGCCGTTGCGGTACTTCAGGGCATTGCCAATCAAGTTTTGAAACAGCTGACCGAGTTGTAAAGCTTCAGCCCGGACCAACGGTAGCGTGTCATAAGTGACGCGCGCACCGTTCTCCTGAATCGCCATTTTTAACGTCTCAAGCGTCTTATCGAGCACGGCGTCGCTGTCGACTTCCTGCGCTTCTTTGGCTTGGGTCCCGGCACGGGAATAGACCGGCAGATCGTCGATTAACGCGCGCATCCTTTTGGCGCCATCGACAGCAAAGCCGATGAACTCATTAGCCTCCGGTTCGAGTTTGCCGGCATACCGTTTGACCAACAAACCCAGGTAGCCGATGATCATCCGCAGCGGCTCTTGTAAATCGTGCGAAGCGACATAGGCAAATTGCTGCAAGTCTTCGTTGGAGCGTTTCAACTCGTCGGCTTGCCGCTCCAGTGCTTGGGCGGCTTGTCGCTCCTCCGTCACATCACAGACCGTCACGACCCTACCCCCAATCGCCGGGTCGCCGACTCGATTGACGCAGACAATCTCGCAGATGCCCCAAGCACCGGTTTGGGTCTTGAACCTGATACCTGTGATTTCTCCCCGCGCGCCATCTTGCGCCGGCAGATTACCCAGCAGCATTTCGACCGCCGGCGCATCGTCCTCTTGAAACAGCCCGACCAACGGACTCCCCAACAACATCGGAGCTGTAAATCCGGTCAGCGTCGCTGCGGAGTCGCTCGCATAGGCGATTCGACCCTGTCCATCAACGATCAGAATTAGTTCCGATGCATTCTCCACTAAAGAGCGAAAACGCTCCTCGCTGCGCCGCAGTGCGGATTGCTCTACTTCAGCTAGCTGTAGCTTCGCCTTGCCGCGCGCTCGCTCGAGAACAAAGATCATCAGCCCCATGAGACTCACCATGGCCGCTACCAGTCCCACGATACTAAGACGCACCCAACGTCGCGTGCGTGCCGCGGTGAGATCATAGTGAGTGTTGGCATCGGCGAGGGATCGGACAAACCGCCCGTATGCTGGCGCAACACGAGCCGAATCAACCCGGCGCATATTCGCCAGATCGCCGCGGTCCAACAATCGAAATTTCTCGACCACGGCGCGTGAATGAGCATGAAACGACTCTTCCAAGGAGTGCACCATGGCGGGGTCAAGCCCATGCGCCAAAAGCGCGCGGAAGGTGGTGTTCATCTCCCGGCGGGTTTCATCGAGCATGCTGACTAGGTCCAAGGTGAGGTTTTGTTCAGCGACTGCTTGCCATTCGATAGCGCTGATGCGGCTGCCGTAGGAACTGAGGCGCACAAGCAGCGTTTGCACTTGCCGGCTCTCGTCGGCGCGATCGCCCAGGGCCAATATCCCCGCCACGGCAAGCCACGTCGCCACCAAGCCCACGGCCAACGAAGGCCAAATTGCAAACCTGACCAGCGAACACCCTCTCATAGGCCAACGACCCCCCTCGGACATGGAGTCGCGACGATAGATGCCCGTAGGATCAACTCTGGGTATGTCCTGCAAAGTCCCCCCGTCCAGCTGTAGGTTTTGGCTAGCGCCAGAGCGCTGAACGTCCTCAGAAATTTCAATCGGCATCGTTAGTGCAAACAATTAGTTAAAAGGCTGGCAATCGTGGCGGTCCTCTCTCAGGCAACGAGGCGCTAACGAGACGACCTGGGCACGGCGCGCCCATCAAAGTAAGATCTCAGCCAACTGCGGTGCTTTGCTAGAGATCTCGACGGCGCGGCACCGAGAGGGCGGAAGCTTCTTTAGGACCACTGCAGCGCGTCAACTTCCTGACCAATCCTCGACAGCGCCGTGACAACTCTCTTAATAGTCTCGGATACTTGGCGATAGAATGAACAGAGCTGGTATGCCAATGCAGTTTAGCGCCCAACGCCCCATGTTTCGGCAATGCGATTCTTGCCGTGAAGGCTCGGTCTACGTGCCAGATCCGCATCTGTCTGCCAATAAGTCCTCGCCGCTGGAGCAATCTTCCAGTTAGTCCCTGCTGGGCAGCTTTATGCGAACCACTCAACTCCTCCTCGTAGAAGACAACCCCGGCGACGTTCGGCTGGTGCGCGAGACGCTCAGTGATGTCACGGATGAGAGCTTCAACATCACTTGCGCATCCACACTGCGCGACACATTAGAGAAAATCGCCACAACCAAATTCGACGCGATCTTGTTGGATCTTGGGTTGCCGGACGGCAACGGCATCGACCTGGTCAAGCGCGTGGTCGAAGCGACGCCGCGAACGCCAATTCTGGTGCTGACAGGTCTCGTCGATGACCGGATTGCTCTCAACGCCTTAAGTGTTGGCGCCCAGGACTACATCGTCAAAGGCATTTTGGAAGGACAGTCCATCGCGCGGGCCATTCATTATTCAGTGCAGCGCAAGCGCTTGCTGCAACAACTGGAGATGCTACGGGATATCGACGAGGCTGTCAGCTCGACGCTCGACCTGAAAGATATCTTCGGCTCGTTCCTGCAACGCATCGAATCGCTCTTCCCGGTGGCCGGCTCGTGCGTCCAACGCATCGACAAGAACGGCGCGCTTCAGCCGCTAGTCGTCAAGCAAGTGGAAGTCGATGAGCTGGCGGATTACCCCGCCGCGGCGGACTTCCCTCGCGACGGCAACCATGAAACCTGCAACTTTGCCATAACCAGCTTCGGCGCCGGCGCGAGCGCACCCTTCAAGCGGCGCGGCTGGCGCGGCGCGGTGCAAATACCCCTGGCCGTCAACCATCAACCCTGGGGTCTCGTCTCATTGTTCATGAATGGCGAACACGACCTCAGCGATGAAGACAGCAATATCTTGAGAATGATCATTTCACGCTTGACCGTGGCCGTGCAGAACGCCCAATTGTACGAAAGCATCGTGCAGCTGGCGGAAGACCTGCGCCGCTCCAACAAAGTGAAAGATGAGTTCTTGAGCATCATGTCCCATGAGCTGCGTACGCCGCTCAACGTCATGATGAACTGCGCCGAAATTCTGCGCGACGGCGTCGTCGGCGATGTTACGCCGGAACAATCCGCCATTCTCGACCGCCTGCTCGTGCAAGCACGCAATCAACTGGGGCTGGTCAACGGCATCCTGCACGTCACCCGGATGGAAACCGACAAGGTCGAGATCAATTACCAGGAAATCGGTCTGCGCGAGTTTCTCGAAGATCTCAAAGCCGATTACTCGATTTCGTTCTCCAGAGAAAGAGTTGAGCTGGTCTGGGATATCCCAGTCGATCTACCGAGAATTCAAACCGATCGCGATAAGGTCCGGCAGATGCTCGAAAACCTGATCAACAACGCGATCAAGTTCACCGGCGCGGGCAAGATTTCCGTGATCGCCCGCGTGCTCGACTCGCAGTGGATCGAGTTCAAAGTGAGCGACACCGGCAGCGGCATGCCGGAGACCGCATTGGCGACGATTTTCGAAAAGTTTCAACAGCTCGACACCACGGCGACGCGCGCCCACGGCGGCGTCGGCATCGGCCTTTACCTGGTCAAACAATTCACCGACCTTTTGAAGGGCCGCATCGACGTCACCAGCGAGCTGGGCAAGGGATCATGCTTCACGATTACGCTGCCGCGAACCCCGGAAGCTAATGCAACCGCGGGCTTGCAAAACCGCCCAGCAGTTTGACACGCGCGCCCCTAAGTCTCCCAGCTTTTCAAGTCTTTTGGTCGGCGCTGGACTGCTCTAGTGTCGATCGAGCCAATCTCGAATAATCAGGTTGGTCTCCTCCGGCTTCTGCCAGAAAAAGCCGTGGCCGCAGCCATCGATGACTTTGTACTCCGCGCCTTTGATATTGTCGCGCAGGTGCTCGGTGGTAACCACATGACTGCCGGTGTCGGCGTCGACTTTGTCCTCGCTGCCGACGAGGCACAGCGTCGGCGTGGTGATCTTGTGCAAATATTCGCCAGTCTCGTGGCGGTTGCGGGCGATGACATGCTCTAAATAGGGTTCGAGCTTCGGCGCGTTGTCCCAAAAGGTCGCAAACAGTTCTTTGAGGATTTCCGGATGGGCTTTAACGAAAGCCTCGGGAAAGAAAAACTTGCTTTGAAAGTGATGCCACATATGTTCCTTGTAGCCGCGCGTGATCAAGCTCTCGGTGGCGTTCACGGTTAAACCGCGGGGATAATCCGGCAGCCCCATGGAGCCGGAGCCCGACGCCGCTTGGATCATGCTGCGCACCCGAGTCGGGTGATCGATCGCCATCCATTGGCAGACCCGCCCGCCCATGGAGTGGCCGATGATATGCGCCGGTTCTTGGATGCCGATGGCATCAAGCAAGTTGATCGCATCCCGGGCAAATTGCCGCGTCGAGTAAGGCCCTTTGGGCGCGTCGGACTTGCCGACGCCGCGATGATCGAACACGATGACGCGATACTTGTCGGTGAACGCCGGCACCTGTTTTAGCTTCCAAGGCTCTCCCGGCCAGCCGGTGCCCGAGACAAACATAAACGGCACGCCGCTGCCGAAGGTTTCGTAGTGGAGTTTCACTTCACCCGCTTGGGCGTACATAAGCCGCTGCGCTCCTTGTTCAAACCGTTCCAGCCGATAAACCCGAAATTTCGCACGTGGGCATTAACCCCGCGCGCGACCAAAGGGATGCTCGGCCCCCTTTGGGAACCCCATTTGATAACCGACGCCGTTGCTAAAGCCGAACATCTCGACGACCACGACGACCTTCCAGGCCAGGCCCAAACCGTAGCGAATCGCCGCAAGAATGTGCGATACCAGCTGCGGCAAAATCACATCGACGATTTTCGACCAGACGCCGGCGTGAAAGGCCGAACCATTTGATCGTGCCCATGAGAATGCCAAGCGGAATCGCGATCAGCATGGCGATGCCGAAGCCGACGCCGACGCGGCGCAGCGTCGCGCCCATCTCGGCAAAGAACTGGCCGCTCGTCATGAT
>VGTH01000081.1 GCA_016874755.1 Deltaproteobacteria bacterium
ACGAACAGCGGCGCTGACCAGTCGCCGGGTCACCCGCTCGATTATACCGCCCCAAACTGCCGCCCAGCATCCGCGTCTACGTATGTGCCGTTGACCGTCGGTGCGGAACCTTAGAGCGGAGTTATGGACGACTGGTCTAATCTTGTCTCGGGTGTTACGTTGACCCTATGTTGAGCGACACCTCATCCGAAGCGCGGCAAATTCAGACGAGCATACACCGCAAACTTGGCGATCCGCGCCGGTTAGAACTTGCTGTGAACATGAGCGAGATGGTTCGCGAACTGGCACGCGCGCGTATTCGCGCAAAACATCCTGAGTTTGATGAAACGGCGGTTCGCGCGGAGCTCATCTGGGAATTATATGGCGTTCGACGAGATCGCTGACGACGTCCTTCGCCGCATATTACAGATTCTGGAATCGGCTAATATTCCCTACATGCTAACTGGCTCTTTCGCCAGCTCGATCCACGGCTCCCCCCGCGCAACGCAAGACATCGATCTGGTCATCGCACCCAATCCAATAAGTTTGGACGATTTATTGAAGCATTTCCCGGAAGACAAATATTATGTCCGCCGCACCCAAGGAGCCGGTTTGGACACTGCTTGCGTGGATCGATGGGTGGCAGATCTTGGACTTCAGCTCGACTGGAGCAGGGCGCAAATGAAAGAACGACAGCCATGAAACTCTGGGTCGGCACCAGCGGCTATAGCTACGAACCTTGGCTCGGCAATTTCTATCCGGAAAAGCTGGCAGCGAAAGATATGCTGTCGTTCTACGCCTCGAAGCTCAGTACGGTCGAGATCAACAACACTTTCTATCGCATGCCGAAAAAAAGCGTCGTCCAGTCATGGGCGGAACAGGTGGGTCCAGATTTTCGCTTTGTGCTCAAAGCGCCGCAGCGCATCACGCATATGAAACGGCTCAAAGAAGCCGAGTCAGAGGTTGAATATTTTTTTGGGGTTGCCGCGGCGCTGAAAGAAAAAGCTGGAGTGTATCTGTTTCAGCTCCCGCCGAATTTAAAAGCCGACCTCGATCGCCTGCAAAAATTCCTCGCTGTGTTACCCAGTGACGGCAACGTCGCTTTCGAATTTCGCCACCCTTCGTGGTTTTGCGAGGAGGTTTTCGCCTGTTTGCGCACGCGGAACTACGCACTATGCGTGAGCGAAACCGACGACGAAGAACTTCGCGACCTGGTTCCTACCGCAAACTGGGGTTATCTACGGCTGCGCCGAACAAATTACCAACACGCCGACTTGGTGCGCTGGAAAGAGCGGATATTCGCCCAGTCTTGGGACCGCGCCTATGTTTTCTTCAAACACGAAGACGAAGGAATTGGCCCCAAGCTGGCCATGGATTTGCTCAAATTTGCGTAGGGACAGGTCGCGACCTGTCCGTACCAGCGCGCAACATCAATGCGCTTGGTTTTCCAAGAACCTCTCAGCGTCGATGGCCGCCATACAACCGCTGCCCGCGGCCGTGATCGCTTGGCGGTAAACCTGGTCTTGCACGTCACCACAGGCAAAGACACCGGCCACATTGGTCTTAGAACCATCATGGGTGAGAATGTAGCCGGTCGGATCAAGGTCCAATTGGCCGACGAAGAGGTTTGAGTTGGGCTCGTGACCGATGGCGATGAACAAACCGTCGCAGTTGAAATCGGAAGTCTTGCCGGTTTTCAAATTTTTCAGCTTCACGCCGGTGACCCCGCCCGCTTTCGGATCGCCATAGACGTCCTCCACAGCGCTGTCCCAGATGAATGCAATCTTTTCATTCTTCTGTGCCCGCTCCTGCATGATCTTCGAGGCGCGCAGCGTGTCGCGGCGGTGAACCACGGTTACTTTGCTGGCGAACTTGGTCAAAAACGTCGCCTCTTCCATGGCCGTGTCGCCGCCGCCGACGACGACCAGTTCCTTGTCCTTAAAGAAAAAGCCGTCGCAGGTCGCGCACGCCGAGACGCCGTGGCCCATGAGCTTCATTTCAGACTCTAAGCCAAGGAGCTTCGCCGTGGCGCCGGTGGCGACGATCAGCGTGTCGCAGGTGTAGACATCTTTGCTCGCGGTCACTTTGAAAGGCCGTTGCTTCAAGTCGACCGCCGTCACTTCGGCAAACAGAGTTTCGGTGCCGAAGCGCAGCGCTTGTTTTTTAAACTCTTCCATCAACTCCGGGCCCATGATGCCCTTTGGAAAGCCGGGAAAGTTCTCGACGTCGGTTGTGATTGTCAATTGACCGCCCGGTTGTGAACCTTCAACAACCAACGGTTGAAGATTGGCGCGCGCTGTGTAAATCGCTGCGGTGAGGCCAGCGGCACCGGAACCCAAGATGATAACTTTGTAGTGACTTTTTTTATCCATGCGGTTTCTGTAACATAAAATTTTCGAGGGAGAAACAAACCTGATGGCAACGCTCAGTCACTTGGACGAACAAGGCCGCGCGCGCATGGTCGATGTCAGCGACAAGGAAATCACCAGCCGCATCGCGGTCGCCCGCGGCACGATTCAAATGCGCCCCGAAACTCTCGCGCTCATCCGCAGCGGCAAAGTTGAGAAAGGCGATGTTTTTTCAGTCGCGCGGGTGGCCGGCATCATGGCCGCCAAGAAAACTTCCGAGTTAATTCCCATGTGCCACCCGCTAGCCATTACATCGGTCAAAGTCGAGCTCACCGCCGCCGATGACCCAGCGCGGGTCGAAATCGAAGCCTCGGTCAAAGTCAGCGGCAAAACCGGCGTCGAGATGGAAGCGCTGACTGCGGTCTCCGCCGCCGGGCTTACGATCTACGATATGTGCAAAGCCGTCGATCGCGAGATGGTGATTGGCGAGATTCGCCTGGTTGAAAAGAGCGGCGGCAAGAGCGGAACGTTCATTCGGGGCGAATGAGGCGATTTTGGCTTTTCGATTTTGGATTTTGGATTGATCGGCGATGACCGCCCTCTACCTCAAGAAAGACCGCGAGCGCCCGGTGCTGCGCGGCCATCCGTGGATTTTCTCCGGAGCCGTTGAGCGTAGCGAAGGCGATATCAACGAAGTTGGCGTCGCCGATGTCTTTGACTACAAGAAAAACTGGCTCGCCCGCGGCCTTTACAACCCCAAGAGCCAACTCGTGGTTCGGCTGCTCACCTGGAAAAAAGACCCGATCGATCGCGAGTTTTTCATTCGCCAACTAAAGCGCGCCGTTGATTTCCGCGGCGCCTATTTCTCGCCGGCAACCGATGCCTATCGCATAGTCAACGGCGAAGGCGACTTTCTCCCCGGGCTGATTGTCGATCGCTATGGAGATTATCTTGTCTGCCAGTTGTTCACCGCCGGCATCGAGCTATTCAAAGACGACATCATTGCCGCGCTGACCGAGCTCACCCAACCGAGCGGCATTTACGAGCGCAGCGAAGGGCGGGTCCGCCGCGAAGAAGGTTTGACCGATTCTGTCGGCGCGCTCGCGGGCGAGGCGCCGCCGGAGCTAATTACCATTCAAGAAAACAGCCACAAACTGCTCGTCGATATCCGCGCCGGCCAGAAGACCGGCTTTTTTCTCGATCAGCGCGACAATCGCGCGTTTCTCGCAACGCTTGCACATGACAAGAGTGTGCTCAATTGCTGCTCCTACACCGGCGGATTTTCGGTTTACGCGTTTACTGCAGGCGCCAAAGGAGTCGTCACGTTTGACTCTTCACACCCGGCCCTAGAAATCGCCGAGAAGAACCTGGAGCTAAACGGCGTGGCTGAAACCAAGCGCGAGCTCATCAAAGGCGATGCCTTCGCTTATCTCAAAGAATCCGACCAGACCTTCGATGTGATCGTCCTCGACCCACCGTCATTGGCGCACAAACGGAGCGATGTCGATGCCGCCACCGGCGGCTACAAATTTTTAAACATGCACGCGCTCAAGCGGCTTAACCCCGGCGGCACTCTCCTGACGTTTTCCTGCTCGCAACATCTACCCGCCGATCTATTTCAAAAGGTCGTCTTCGGCGCCGCCGTCGACGCCGGCCGCAAGGCAACGATTCTCGCGCGGCTCGGCGCCCCACCCGATCACCCCGTGAGTCTGCATCACCCCGAGGGAGAGTACTTAAAAGGGCTTGCGCTCCGCGTGTTGGACTGATCGCCTCACTGTGATACAGGATTCGAAAAGTCCAGGGACACAAGATGTGTCAGCACATCTGGAACTCCGAGCGAGGTGTCCGTGGCATCCTACCAAACCATCAAAGATTGGCCGGCCGAAGACCGGCCGCGCGAAAAGCTCTTAGACAAAGGCCCCCAGGCGCTAACCGATACCGAGCTCTTGGCCATCGTGCTCAGAAACGGCAACGCCAGCACCGGCGAAAACGCCATCGATCAGGCGCGCGTTCTGCTCGATAAGTTTCAAAGTCTCACCGGCATCGACCAGGCAAGCGTGGCGGAGCTGACGAGCGTCAAAGGCATCGGCCCGGCCAAAGCATCGCAACTCAAAGCGTCCTTGGAGATTGCCCGGCGCGTTGGCAGCCGCTCGTGGGACAGCGGCCAACCGCTGCGATCGTCCGAAGATGTCTTTCACCACTTTCGCGACGCCTTGAAAAAAGAAAAGCGGGAGTTTTTCTACGTCGTGCTGCTTAATAACAAAAACCGTAAACTGCGCGACGTTAAAATTTCCGAAGGGTCGCTCACTGCCGCGCTGGTGCATCCGCGCGAGGTTTTCAATCCGGTGATCCGTGAATCGGCTGCCGCCGTCATTTTCGTCCACAACCACCCAAGCGGCGATCCGGCGCCGAGCCCCGAAGACATCGAGATCACCCGGCGCTTAAAACAAGTCGGCGAAGTGATCGGCGTGCGCGTGCTTGATCACATCGTCATTGGCCACGACCGCTACTTTAGCTTCAGCGACCGCGGCATGCTTTGACACTGTTTCGTTGACATCGCACGGCCTCGTGTCTATGTTGATTTCAACGATTTTCTAGAAGGTCTTCTCGCGCAAATATGGCCACCATTGAACTTGGCAGACGACAGCGCAACTTTCGGCCGGTGTTGAACGTGCTTTACGCTCTGCTTGCCGTGGGATTGATCGCCGGGATCTTTTTTGCGGCGCCTCGCTTCGAGTGGAAAAAACCGCTGGTAAAAATCACCCCCGACGTTGATACCATTGGATTGGGCGCCATCGATATCGACGTGACCGAAGAAGGCACCGGCCTGAAAACGCTCAACGCGACGTTGACGGCCGGCGGCAGCGATGTGGTTTTGGCCAACGAAGAGTTCAGCCAGCCGGTCATGCAAAAGAAAATCAACGTCGCGCTGTCTGCGAAGATGACCGGCCTGAAGGAAGGCCCAGCCGTGCTGCGCATCAAGGCGCAGGACCGCTCGTTGTGGAATTTTTTCCGCGGCAACCAGACACTGATCGAAAAACACGTCACCATTGACGTTTCGCCGCCAACCATTGAGCTGATCGCCGACGACCGTTACGTCAACTTTGGCGGTGTCGGCGTGATCGTTTACAAGCCCTCGGCCGACACGCTCAATTCGGGCGTCAAAATCGGCAACTATACATTCCCGGGATACAAAGGGCAGCTGAAAGACACCAACCAGTATTTGGCGTTTTTCGCCCACCCCTACAACGCGAGCGAAAGCGAGCGCGCGGTGCTCTACGCCACGGATAAGGCTGGCAACACGCGCGAAATGAAGCTCGTCTACAACCTCAAAGAAGTAAAGTACAAAACCAGCACCATCAAACTTTCCGATGGCTTTATCGAGAACAAAGTGACGCCCCTGGTGAGCGACGTCGGCACGCGGCAGAAAAGCATTCGTGAACGATTTATCAGCGTCAACAAGCGGCTGCGCAAAGAGAACGAGGATAAGATTGAGGCGATCGGCAAGAAGAGCGCCGACAAGATGCTCTGGCAGGGCCCGTTTACCCAGCTTTCCAACTCGAAAGTCGAAGCCAATTTCGCTGACGCGCGCACCTATGTTTACAACGACGAGACGCTCGATAAAGCCTATCATTTGGGCTTCGATCTTTCGGTGACCAAACAATATCCCGTCGAGGCGGCCAATAGCGGCGTGGTCTCCTTCGTCGGCGATCTGGGCATTTACGGCAACACCGTGATGATCGATCATGGCTTGGGGCTGATGACGCTCTATTCACACTTGAGCTCAATGGACGTGAAAGTCGGCGACTCAGTCAAGCAGGAACAAATCATCGGCAAAACCGGCGAGACCGGCTTTGCCGGCGGCGACCATTTACACTTTGGCGTCTATCTTCAGGGCGTCGCGATCTTGCCCAAAGAATGGTGGGACAAAAAATGGATCAACGACAACGTCCTGCCCAAGCTCGAAGGGCGCAGCAGCGAGAGCGTCATCGAAGAGGCCAAAGAGGCTCGCAAAGGACGCCGCGCCGCTAGGGCGAAGAAGCCGGCATGACCGCCGGAGCGGTAATGTTTCGGGTTTCGAGTTGCCAGTCGGTTCTGAGTCAGCGTTGATTCGCGATAATACCGCAAGGCGCATCGCCGAATTTGTTTCCCACTTTCAGCTTCGGGGCACTCCTAACGAAGTCTGCGAAATTGCTAAACTGCACATTCTAGACGGTCTGGCTTGCATGCTTGGCGGCGTCCGCGAGGACGCCAGCCGAGTGCTACGGCGTCACATCCTAAGAAATACCGGTTCAAGACAAGCAACCCTCGTCGGCACCCAGCACAGGAGCAGCGCTGGACAGGCCGCCCTGCTTAACGGCGTAGCCGCGCATGTGCTCGACTACGACGACGCCCAGCTGGCAACTCAGCCTTCACGGCCTGCAGGCCAGCAAGTTCACCCGACCGCGCCGGTTTTGGCGGCGGCCTTGGCCCTCGCCGAAGCCCAGGGATCTTCCGGCAACGCTCTCTTGGCAGCCTACATCGCCGGCGTCGAAGTCGCCTGCCGCTTGGGCGATGCCATCGACCCGAGCCATTATCTCGATGGCTTCCACCCAACCGGCACGCTCGGTGTTTTCGGCGCCGCAGCGGCATGCGCCCATCTGCTGCGACTAAATGGAGAACAAACCCAATGGGCATTAGGCATTGCCGGAACTTTTGCCTCGGGCCTGCGCGCCCAGCGCGGCACGATGGCCAAGTCGCTCAGCGCCGGCCGCGCGGCCGAAGGCGGCGTGCTCGCTGCGACGCTTGCCGAGCACGGATTTACAGCGTCCGCCAATGTCTTCGATGACGTCCAGGGCTTTTTCAGTGCGGCGGCGAAAAACAAGATAGACAAAAAACTTTTGCGCTTCGGCCAGCCACTGTTTTTTGACAAGCCTGGCGTCGCTATCAAGCTCTATCCCGGTCCTGGAACACTCCATCCGGTGCTCGATGCGCTGATCGACTTGGTGAAAATCCACGACCTAAAACCACAACAGGTTAACCTCATTCGCGTTTCGCTGAACGCCAAAGCGGCGCTACCGTTGGTTTATCCCAATCCGAAAAATGCGCTGGAAGCGAAGTTTAGTCTGCCCTTTGCAGCTGCGGTAGCACTCAGTGATCGCGCCGCCGGTTTGTATCAGTTCACGGAAGAAAAACTCAAAGATCGCAGCCTGCAACGACTCATGCGGCGGGTCGTCCTCGCTCGCCATGGCGAAGATCGCGGCAGCACAGTCGAGGTCATTCTAACCGATGGGCAACGACACCGGGCCCGCGCAACCATCGCCCGCGGCCACCCAAAGCTACCCGCTTCAAAAGAGGAGATCGAAAGCAAATTTCGCCAATGCTCGCACGGTTCGCTTGGCGGTGCAGCGACCGAACGCTTTCTCAAAGATTTTTGGCAAATCGACCACGTAGCTTCGGTTGCCAAATGGCTTACGCCCCTGCGCCCTGGGCGGCGTTGACATTTCGCGAGTGCCCAACGATAAAGGAAGCGGTCATTGGAGGAAAAAACCATGCGTATCGTCGATCTCAGTATGACCGTCGAAGAATGCGACTCGGCGCCCTTTGCGCCCGACGAAAAATATTTTAAGCTCCGCCCGATCATCAACTGGGAAGACAAAGGTTTTGTGTCGAACGTCGTGCAAATGACCGTCCACGTCGGCACGCACATCGACTCACCGCATCACTTTTTCCGCGACAAGCCGTCGATTGAAAAACTGCCGTTGGAACCGATGGTCGGCAAGGCCGTGGTGTTGGATATCACCGCAAAGGGAAAAGCTCATGCGGCGATATTGCCGGAGGACTTAGACAAGGCCGAAAAGGACTTGAATCAAAAGGGTGTCTCTATTGACGAAGGCGGCATGCTTTTCTTGAGAACCGATTGGCCCAAGGGTCATGATACGACTGATCCGAAATGGTGGAACGACTCGCCCTACTTAACCAAGGAAGCCGCGCAGTGGGTCGTGGCAAAGAAACCGGCGGTTGTCGGCTTCGACTTCGCTCAAGAAGAAAAGGGCGCCGACTATCAGCAAGCCGATCAGATTTTGGACAGCGCCATGCGCGTGCATCGTACGATCCTGCCGCGAGTTACCTTCCAGATCGAAAACTTGATCAACCTCGATCAGATTGGTCCAACCGCGCAAGTGATCGCACTGCCGGTGAAGTGGAAAACCGAATCCGCCCCGGCGCGGGTGATCGCGATCCTGGAGAATTGACAACGGAATGACACCAACAATCGGAGGGGCGACCGGCTGGTCGGCCCTCCCGATCGACGCATGAAGGCCATTCGCGTCCACGAGCTCGGCGCGCCCGAAGTGCTCGGCTACGAAGAAGTTTCGGAGCCCAAGCCCAAACCAGGCGAAGTGCTCGTCAAAATCGAATCGGCCGGCATCAACTATCTCGACATCTATTATCGCTCCGGTTTTCACTGGGGCGGGCACCATCAACGCCCCTTACCTTACACTCCTGGCGCAGAGGCAGCGGGCACAGTCGTTGAGATCGGCGCAGAAGTACACGGATTCCAGATCGGTGACCGGGTCGCCTACGGCGTATCCAACGGCTACGGCTCCTACGCCGAATATTATGCCGTGCCCGCGTGGCATCTGATCAAGCTGCCGTCGTCGATAAGCTCGCAGCTCGCTGCCGCGGTCATGCTGCAAGGAATGACCGCCCACTACCTCACGCACAGCACCTATGCGCTCAAAACCAATGACAGCGTGCTCATTCATGCCGCCGCCGGCGGCACTGGGCTGCTCCTCGTGCAGATCGCCAAGAAGCTCGGCGCACGAGTCATCGGCACGACTTCGTCTGCCGAAAAAGCCAAGCTCGTAACCCAAGCCGGCGCCGATGCCGTGATCGATTATACAAAGAACGACTTTGCCGCAGAGGTTAGAAAACTCACCGATGGCCGCGGGGTGAATATTGTCTACGATTCGGTCGGCAAAGCCACTTACGAAAAGAGTCTCGATTCACTGGCACCGCTCGGCATGCTTGTGATCTTCGGCCAGGCAAGCGGCCCGGTGCCGCCCTTCGACACGGCGGTCTTGAATGGCAAAGGGTCGCTGTCGCTGGCGCGACCCAGTCTCACACACAACGTCGCTAACCATGCCGATGTCGAAAAGCGCGCCGGCGATCTGTTTTGTTGGATCGAAGCGGGCAAACTGAAAGTGACAATCGGAAACACTTACCCGCTCGCCGACGCGGCGGCGGCGCACCGCGACCTGGAGTCGCGGTCGACAATCGGCAAGCTCCTGCTCATTCCTTAATATGTACGGCTGGCGCGCAAAGATTGGCCGCATCTCCCCCTCGCCCGAAACCGTCGGCTGCGAAGAATGGCGCAGGCATCTACCGGAAGGCGTTTGTCTTGTCGAAACCCGCACGCTCTTGCACGACGTGACCGTCGAAGGTCTTGCGGAAACCGTCAAGCAAGTCGAGCGCGCCGCGCTGGAGCTAGCCTCCGCCGAAGTTAACGTGATCTTGCAAGCCGGCACCGCTATCGCCTTTTTCAAAGGCTTCGGTCACGACAAAGAGCTGGCCGAGCGCATTAGAAGCACAACCGGCATTCGAGCCACAACATCGCTGACGGCCGTTGTGAACGCGCTAAAGACCCTGGGCATCACCCGTCCGGCAATCGCGACATCGTATCTTGCCGACATCGATGCACGGCTCGTCGACGTATTGGAGCAGTCCGGATTCAAAGTCGCCGCCATCCGCGGGATGGGGCTCAAGCGCAGCATCGATATGGGCAAAGTAGAGCCCGACGCGACCTACCGCTTGGCGCGTGAAGTTGTCAAAACCGCGCCCGATGCCGATGGCATCCTGATCTCGTGCGGCAACCTGCGCAGCTTCGAGGCCATCGAACCGTTGGAAAAAGACACGGGACTACCGGTGGTCACCAGCAATCAAGCAGGCCTGTGGCAAGCCCTGCGCATGGCGGGCATCACCGATCGACTCGCTGGTCTTGGGCGATTACTGCAGGAGTTCTAGACCCTAAACCGACAATATGCGGAAACGCTTTCGCGCATTTAGAGAGCGGCGGATCAAGGCATTCAAGGAGCGTGAAATCATCACGGCGGGTGAGCTTCACGATTGTCATTCTGAGCCCCTTCGACTTCGCTCAGGATAAACTCCGGCGAAGAATTTGCCGATTGCGCCAGGCGAACAAGCAGATGCTCAGTGCTCAACATAGGGTCTACCATCGGAATTTAGCAGGTAGCGGTAGCGCTGGGAATCAAGTAGAAGAGATTCGACGAGGGTGTGGCTCTTAGGGTCAGTGGCCTGTGTATTCAGGCTCACATAGCCTGAAATGCCGCCCTC
>VGTH01000082.1 GCA_016874755.1 Deltaproteobacteria bacterium
AAGAGCTTCCGCAAACTGAACGCACCACAGCTTGTCGGAAAAGTAGCGCGCGGGACGAAGTATGACAATGGCAAAGAGATGAGGGTCGCCGCCTAGTATCTTTTTACACACCTATTGACAACGGCTCCCTCCATAGAGCACCGAGCAGTGCCGTTATCAAGCTAAGCTTCGTTCAAGATGCTCTCTACGCGCACCCATAGCGCAGCACGATGTATACTGTCAATTGGATTAAGTTGCGTTTTTCGCTTCAGGCCAGACTTGCTGCCCGTTCCATTCGATGGACTAGGTATAGGAAATTCAAACCACCTTTTTTTCTGCCCGGAGACATATCGCTGGACCGGTGAGCGTGTCAATCCTCGGAGCGGTTAGTGAAATTTGCGCTTTTGCCGGGGTCGGCTCTGGCGCCGCAGCGGTCGGAGTCGCGCGAAATGTTCCTTTTCGCGCGACTCGCTCGTACTCAGAGTGAGCCCGTCCGTCGGCTCGCATTGGCAACCGGTTTGCGACTTGTCAGGTCGTTTGGAATAAATCGAATCGCTGCGCCGGCACACGCGGCGGAGCGCGGGTCGGTAGACCGAGATGGGTGAGGATCGTGACGATCACCGGCGGGTCTTCGATGGCAACGATGATCTTCAAATCGCCGCCGCAGTTGGGGCAATGTTTCACGAAGACGGGGACGACATCCGCACGGTGCAGGAACTCCTTGACCACAGCGATGTCAGCACGACGATGATTTACACCCATGTGCTAAATCGAGGCGGTCGCGCCGTGTGCGCACGTCGCTAGTGGGCCGTTGGCGACGGCGTTGTTCGCATGGACCTCAATGTTTGACCTCTGCGTAACCCAAACACCGGTGGTGTACCCCTACATGGGGCCGCTTCTTCGCGTCTCGCCGCGGCTCGATGGTCTGGTCGAGTTTAGGTACATCGACACGCCGCAAGAAGAGAAGCAGTGGGTTCGCGTGGAGAGGCCGGAGCAGGTAGTCTCGCGTTTGCACGCCTTCCTTCGTCAGCTGAAGTGGGTGTCAGAAGACCTACTGCGCCAATGAGCTCTAACCAAGAAGGATTGAGACGACTTCCGAGTCGTTTCAATCCGATGTTCAAGAAGCCCGTGTTCGAGTGACGAGCAAGGGAAACGGTTGTGGTGGGTGGTTGGCGGCTGCGCGGTGAGGATGAAAATCGTGTAGGCGAGTGGGTGCGCAGTAAAGTTGTCGGTCGGCAAAGTTAAGTTACGTTGAGTTTTTCCTCCTCGATTATCCAGCAGAGCAAAATATTCAAACATCATCCAAGAGTTGTGGTCACACCACGGCCTTTGGTTTACCCTGGGCGATGAGCGCAGAAGCACTTTGGGAACAATCGATTTTCGTTTAAAGGGAGTCGGGTTAACCCGAGCGGTGCAATATTTTGATCGGTGCCAGTCGCGAGCGGAACTTGAGCAGGTCACCGCAGCTTGGACACGTACTACGGCACACAGGCGAAAGTTCCACCACCGGCAGATCGAGCGCGAAGCCATAGCTCAGTTCGATCAAGGCACGAATGCGATCGAGTGGGAGCTTGCAATTGGGATTGACAAAACCGTAGTAGCGGATCTTCATGAAACCGGCGGGGAGGAGGTGTTGCAAGAAACGGCGGATAAACTCCATGACATCGAGGGAAAGAGTTCGGGATCGTTCGCTGTGGGGCTTACGATAACGGATCAAGACGATGCGGTCTTGGACAGCGATGACGCGGGAGTTGGAGACGGCGACCCTGAAGACGTAGGGGGCGAGGTATTTGAGAGTGGCTTCGCTGGAGCCCACGGCCTGGCAGTTAACATTCCAGTCGATCTGCCAGACTGCCTTAGGAATCTGATCGAAGCCTTGGGCCTGCTGGATCAAGTCGCGGAACTTGGCGCAAAAGACTTTCGACAGGGCTTTGACGGGCAGGAAGAAATCGATTTTGGAGGGATGCCAGGAGCTATCGCAAGAGCGGATGGCGCCGCCTGCAACAATGTAGTGGATGTGGGGGTGATACTGAAGGGTTCGGCCCCAGGTGTGGAGCACGCCGAAGAAGCCCGGCAGATCGCCGCCGATGTGCTTGGGATCGGCGGCGAGTTTTTTGATTGAATCCGAAGAGGCTTTGAACAGAGCGGAGTAACAAAGGCGCTGGTGTTGGCGGATAAACGAGCGCAGCTGTTGTAGGACGGTAAAAGTGATCAGGAAGTGATGGCCCGGGAGTTGACGTTTGATTTGGGTTTGGAGCCACTGTTGGGATTTGTTGTGCTGGCAGGTGGGGCAGTGGCGATTGCCACAAGAGCAAAAGAACTGTTGGGGCTCGGCGCAACCCTGACACTGGTAGAAAGCAACCCCACAGGCTTCGGTCCGACAGGCCACGATGGCGTCAATGACTTTGCGATGGTTGTTGGGCATAGCGTTGAAGGTACTCGGGACCGAAGGTGGTAAAGATTTCACGCATGGAGGTCATGATCGAGTCCCTCCATGACGTGGTTGATCAACTGGCAGGCATCTTCCTGGCCCTTCTGAGTCAGGTGGAGATAGAGCATGGTGGTTTCCAGACGGGAGTGGCCCATGTAGCGTTGGATGACACGCAGGTTGACGCCGGTTTCGAGGAGATGAGTGGCGTAACAGTGGCGCAGGGTGTGAACGGACACGCCTTTCTTGTTGACACCCGCGGCGCGCTTGGCTTGACGAAAGGCGCCCTGGACGCTGCTCTTGGCCATGGGATGAGCCGACTCGTTGACGCTGGTTCGGGTTCGGCCCAGCGCTGGAAAGATAAGCCTGGGATGTTTGTGAGTACGCCAGTAGGCGCGCCGCAAGGCCAGTGTCGACGGCGGCAATGGGACATAGCGATCTTTGGCACCTTTGCCGCGGTGGACATGGATCATCATGCGCTGACTGTCAATGTCGAAGACTTCGAGGTGGCGAGCTTCATCGAGGCGCAGACCGCAGGAGTAGACCGTGGAAAGATAAACGTAGTTGTGGAAGGTTTTGACCTGAGCCAGAATGCTTCTGACTTCTTCGACACTCAAAACGGCGGGGAGGCGGTGTTCGTTTTGGGCGCGCAGGATGGAGAGGATATGCCAGTCGCGCGCGAGCACGTTGACGTAGAAAAAACGAATACCGCAATAGCAAATGCGCATGGTCTTGGGGGACCAGCGACTGACGTTTTTGCGGTGCAGGAAGTACTCTTGGAGCTCGGGTTCGGAGACCAGGTCGGGAGTTTTGTGATAAAACTCACAGAGCATCCGGACCGCGCGGGTATAGGCTTTCTGAGTGGGCTCTCCTTTCCCGTTGAGCTGCAGGACCGCCATCATGCGTTGATACCAATCGTTCATAAAAGTTCTCCTTCTAAAAAAGATAGGAGTCCTTTATCGAACAATGATGGGACGGTGGAATTGGAAGAATGTCAGGACGGATTAACTGCCGCGCAGCGGCTTACTTGAACCCCTCGCTCAAGCTGACCCGCTACGGCAGGCACTGTAAGCCCGGCCTGTGGCACATGTTGCATCATCACAGTCCGGGCATACAGAGCCTGCCTCCGCGGGCAGCTTAGCTCGAACGTTAGGCCACACTACGCGCCATGACATTCTCGTTCGGTCATTCAGAGCAGGAGCGCATCGCAGTAGAGGTGCATGGCTACGAGCGTGCGCCCGTCGGCGAGTATTATGACGACAACTGGCTGACGGTGACGATTCGAGTGCAGGCTGGAGGATTTCGTGGCAAGGTGTCAGCGACCATCATCACCGGAGAGTTCACCAAGTTCATGTCCGAGCTTCGCCCGCTTCACCAGACCTTGAGTGGCACGGCGGCGTTCACGACGATGGAGGAGCAGTTGAGTTTGCGTCTCGTTGGAGATGGCAAGGGACACATCGAGTTGCGCGGCGAGGTCGCAGACCAGCCGGGCATCGGCAATCGTTTGCATTTCACTTTGCAGTTCGCGTCTAGGCTCCCAGCGGTTTTTTCGATTGCATTGCATCAGACAAATCAGGAATAATGCCGGCAGCTGCCAAGATCCTCTGAATAGACCATACATTCAGCGAGGTGGCTTTCGATGTGCGCGCATAGTGTGATGCCCAACCCAAAGAGAAAAGATCGATCGAGCAAGTAACCCAGAGACCATGACAGGGCTGCCGATCATCGATTTCGCAGGATTCGCCGCTGATGATCCCGCGGGCAAGCGCGAAGTTGCACGGGCGCTTCGCGGCGCGCTCGAAAGCTGCGGCTTCTTCTATCTGCGCAATCACGGCCTGCAAAAATCACAGATCGATGCGGTCTTCGAACAGTCGCAGCGGTTTTTCGCTTCGCCTCAGGGAGTCAAGAATACGGTTCGACCCGAGCGCGCCGGTTCGAGCCGCGGCTACGAAGGAATCGGCTTGCAAGCGCTCGACGAAGGCCAGCCCGGCGACTTGAAAGAAATATATCATTGCGGGCCCGAGCGCGCCGGCGCGCGCCCTACGCTTTGGCCGGTTGGAATGGACTCGTTCAAGTCGGTGTTGCTGTCCTACCAAAAAAGCGCAGGGGAGTGCTGTCAGAGGCTGTTGCGGGCGATTGCGCTCTCATTGACGCTGCCAGAAGACTACTTCGCAGAGTTTTTCGAGGGCGCAGACTCGACGCTGCGTTTGTTGCATTACCCGCCGGTGGTCGCGGCGCCTTTGCTCGGTCAATTACGCGCTGGAGCGCATACGGATTTCGGCGGGATAAGCATGTTGGTGCAGGATGAGTCCGGCGGGCTCGAAGTACAAGTGAGAGATGGCAGCTGGGTTGCTGCGCCGCCGATACCGGATACGGCGATGGTGAATACCGGCGATCTCTTGGAGCGATGGACGAATGGTCTGTTCCGCTCGTCGCCGCACCGTGTGGTGCCATTCGGTGACGCCCCTCCCAATGATCGTTATTCGGTCGTGTTGTTCTATAGTCCCCACCGGGACACGGTGATATCGTGTCTTGAACCCTGTCAGTCGGCGGACAACCCCGCAAAATATCCTCCGGTCACAGCCGGGGAACATGTCCGCGCGCGCGCTCAGGGTAGCCGGCGCGCGACTTACTAATCAACGCTCACCGTCGTTGGGAGGCTTATTCGATGGTCCATTGGAGCGCCGCAGTCGCGACTTTTTTCTATGCCTTGTTCCCGGCCGTTTGTTTTGCCCAGGACGAGCGCAGAATGGTTGAAGTCAAACAGGCTGTATCGACGCCCGACTTTGGCTATTTGCCAACCTATTTGGCGCGGGCTAAAGGTTTTTTCGCGAAAGAGGGGATTGACTTTAAGCTGCTGGTGGTCGGTTCGCGAGTGGCGCTGCCGGCGTTGATGTCGCGGCAGATCGACTTTGCCGTCGCGGGTGGGACCTTAGCGCCAAGTCTGCAGGGGGCGCCGCTCAAGTCGGTATTTTACACGTTCAATAGCTCAACCTTTCAGTTCGTCGTGCGGCCGGAAATCCAAGAGCCCCGCGATCTCAAGGGTAAGACGGTCGTGATATCGACTCCCGGCTCGAGCACGGACGTCGCCACGCGTTTGATGCTCAAGAAAATGGGTTTGGAACCGGGAGTCGATGTCAACCTTTTAACCAGCGCCGATTCCAAAGCGCGGGTGATCGCGATGGAGACGCGGCAGGCGGCGGCTTCGGCAATTAATCCCGACGTTGCGGCACAACTAGTGCCGCGGGGTTTTAACATTCTCATGAGCTCGTCCGACGTGTTCCCCGTGCCCTTCGGCGGCATGTCGGTCCATGAGCAGTTGTTGCGAGACAATCCCGATTTGATCAAGCGTTGGCTGCGGGTGCAGATTCGCGCTTTGTTGCACATTCGACAAAATCCCGACGAGACTGCGCAGATTGCGGCCAAGGAGCTGAAAATCCAACCAGATATTGCGCGAGGCGCATTGCAGCTGCTAATACCGAAGGTGAGCGCTGAAGATCCCGGCGGGTTCACTGAGAAGAGCATGCGGTTCTTGCTCGAATTCGCCGCCGGATCTCTGAAGCTCGATCCGCACAAGATCCAGATCTCTCAGGTGACGAATATCGGGCTGCTGCGCGAGGTGCAGCGCGAAATGGGCATCTATTGTCGCGAAGGCTACCTTTGCAAGTAGAGATCCCGCCGGTAGCGAACCCAGGCACTGAAAGCATGGCAAGAGATTTCCTAATCGGCTGTCAGGCGCACGGCATCACGCATGGTGTGAGCGAATCCGTCGACCGGCAATTCCGGATGATTCGCGATTCCGGCGTGTTCGATTATCTCGATCGACTACCGCCACCGGAGTTAATGGACGAATATATCCGTTGCTCGCAGAAGTATGGCATGCCGATGCACACTGGAACTGCGCATTACGTGCTGGGCCGCGACGATGCCGCGTTTGGTGTCAATATGGCCAACGCCGCGCGCTTGCAATCGACGTATCAAAATATCGTGATTCGCACCTACCATGCCGATGGCCATGCGCTGTCCGACGATGAGGTGGTCGACTGTTACTTGCGGGTTTGGGAGATGGGCGCGCGCCTTGGAGTTCAACCCTCCTTCGAATTGCATGTCGCCACGTGGTCCGAAGACTTTCGCCGCGTCGTCCCCGTGGCCGAGAAGGTGCGCGCGCGAGGTATACGGTTCAACTTTACTCTCGACTACAGTCACTGCGCGTTCAAGATCGACAACCCGGAAGAGCAAGAGCTTTCCAAGATTCGCGAAGATGTTGACGCTGGCTTGGTGGTGCTCGATCCATTCGAGCCCGGCAACCTCTGCGAGCGCTGGCTGGCCATGAATATGATCGTCTATGCGCAGTTCCGGCCGGTGTCACCTAACGGCCCCAAGAATGTTTGGTCGA
The DNA here is from genome assembly GCA_016874755.1 of Deltaproteobacteria bacterium. Classification (NCBI taxonomy): domain Bacteria; kingdom Pseudomonadati; phylum Myxococcota; class Myxococcia; species Deltaproteobacteria bacterium. Next base: position 6,804 of record VGTH01000082.1, read on the forward strand.
CCGATGCTGCTGGAAAGCCCGGCCGTGGCATCCAATACCCGTTCTTAAAGCCGAAACCCGGCGAATGGCATTCGCCGTGGCAAGCTTGGCGTTTGGAGCCGGCGAAAGAAGCGCTTCGAAAAGTCATGCGCTATCATCTCAGCCACCCTGAGAGCCCGCTGCGCTTCATCAACACCGAAATGATCGACCGCCCGGACTACGGCGATAATGCCAAGTACTCCCTATTTGAACACAACGTCGCCTGTGCGCGGTGGATACGCTCGACATGGAACCATCTCAAAGCCGTTCATGACGCCGGCCTCTCTCTTGAAATCAGCTACTGAGAACGAGCCGGCGGCAAAGCCTTCAAGCCTTGCGGCGGCGCCGTAATCGGCTTCAAAATAGCGGATTCATAATCTGTGCAGCCGTTCTGCGCTCACGATTCCCGGACAATCGTTGATTGGGAGATATTCCGTCGCCGGGCCTCGGCAGCGACCCTAGCTCGAAGTTTCGGTGGGTAATTTCACCGATATCAATTCCATAGATGGATGGTAAAACCCTATGTTACTGATGAGAATGCCTGCGACTGGTTAATCCCACGCCGGCGCTGGCTTGGTTTTGTATCCGCGGTTCCAACCTGCGTGGCTTAGTGCAGCAGGGCGTGGGCCACGACTTCGAAGAGCACGATGCCCAGCGTGACCGCTGACGCGCCGATCACAAAAGCGGTCCGCTGCTTTTCCAACGTCGTCATGGTTATTAGAGCTTCGGGTACTTTTGATTGCGCGCGTAGTTTGCGCGCGTGCCACACCGTGTAGAGGTTGGCCAAGGCTGCCAGGCTGGTCAGGGTTCTTCTTGAGGACAATCAGTGTCAGGGTTGAATATATGCATGTAGATTCAGAAAGGAGCTGAATTTTCCATCCGGCAAATCCTATCGCCCCGCAACCGTTACCTTCAGGAAGTTGAAAATAAGCGAGATCGCTTGATACGATTCGATCGAGACAATAAAAGGGGGCGAAACGATGGCGTTCGATATGCAACCTCTGGCCGGCAGGTTCGGGGTGTCGATTACCGGCGTGGACCTGTCAAAGGAGTTGGACGAGAATTTGTTCAATGAGATTGTCGACACCTTTGTGAATAAGCAGGTGGTGGTTTTTCGCGATCAGCACATCGAGCCGCAGCATCAGCTTGCCTTTAGCCGTCGGTTTGGCCCGCTGGAAATGTTGTATGACGACGATCAGCGCGTGCCGGGCTTTCCGGAGGTGGCGATCCTTTCCAATGAAAAGGTCGACGGCAAATTCATCGGTGTCGTTGCGGCGGGCGATTTTTGGCACTCGGACCAGTCGTACCGGGAAACGCCTTCACTCGCGACTCTGCTCTATGCGCATAAAATACCCAAGCATGGCGGCGATACGGAATTCGCCGACATGCACGGCGCCTACGAGAGCTTGCCCGACTCGATCAAAGCACGGATTGAGGGGCGCAGGGGGATCCATCAGCGCAGCAAATTGGGGAATCCGCGTGTGGCGGTGACGCGAGAGGGGGGCGAAGAGTATTACCAGAGGCAGTCGACGAAGAACGTCCTTCATCCGCTCGTGCGCACCCATCCGGTGACGGGCCGCAAGGGACTTTACCTGTCGCCGCGATTTACCGTCGGCATCGAGGGCATGGACGACGCCGAGGCGCAGCCACTGCTCGACAGCCTATTTGCGCACCTGACTGCGCCCGAGAACGTTTACCGTCACAAGTGGACCCTGGGCGATTTTGTGATGTGGGACAATCGCAGCCTCAATCATCAAGCCTGCGGCGGCTATGCGATGGACGACATCCGGCTGCTGCACCGCACGTCGACAATCGGGGACAAGCCATTCTGATCGCGCTCTGTCGAACGGACACGGAGCATTTAGTGGTGATTTATCCGAGTAACGGTCAAAACAGGATGCCAGACTTTGGTAGTTGGTTTGTGAAACTAAATTCTCATTCTGTTTCCAAGCGGCGCGCGGTTAGCGGCCGTTTGGCGCTTCCGCCGTGCATGAGCGCGAACCGTTTCCACCTGAAACGTTATCCCGCTTTGGCGTTGTAGATGGATGAGGACGGAGAACAAGTTGGCCGCTCTTTTTGTGGGAGGCTGGGGAGTCATAGTTTCCAACTGCATCACGGGCAGTTTCGTGTTAGAAGCTTGCATCGGATATCTTAAAGAACCCGAAATATTAACGGACTCTTTTGCAGTTTCTTGATACCGCAATATCGGAGGTTATGATGAGGTCATTGCGCTTGAGTACGATTGCATTCGTGTTGCTGACATTTGTCCAAGTCGCCGCCGCCATGGAGTGCCAGGTTGAGTCGAGGTTTTCGAGCGAGGGCAGCCTCGGCAGCGTTGTCACAGAAGCCATCCAGCAAACCAAAAGCCGACTGAGCTTAGCCTTGTACGGGTTCGACAACGCCGAAATGGCCGGCGAATTAATCAAGCTCGCCAAAAAAGATATCGCGGTTCGGATAAAAGTGGATCAAAATCGCAGCTCGGGCAAGAAAATCACGGCGCTCGTCGAGCGTTTGCGCGCGGGCGGCGTGCGGGTACATACCGTGGCCGCCAGCGGCCGCAACCATAACAAGTTCGCTGTGATCGACGGCGCCAAGGTGATCACCGGCTCGTATAACTGGACGGTCAAATCAGAGAATAATTGGGAAAACATTTTGATCTTGAACTGCCCCGAGCTGGCGCAAAACTACGAACGGGAATGGGAAAAGATTCACTGAAATACCATGTCGCCCTGGAAAAACTTCCACGCTCTGTGCAAGCTTCGCGTTGCGCTGCTATTTCTATTGTTGACGCCTGCTCCGAAGCCGCATGCCTTGGCCGGAGACGCACCGATAAGGATCATCCCAGGCGCCAATCAAATTACTTTTGTCGATGCCAAAGGCGACAGTGCGAAGACGATCGTTGTCTATACCTACCTTCCCAAGTCGCTGGCTTCCAATACGGCGCGCATCGTGTTCGTCATGCACGGCCATGGCAAAAACGCTAAGGGCATGCGCGATGCCTGGGTTCAACATGCGGATACAAATGGCTGGATGATCGTCGCACCGCTGTTCGACCCGCGCCAGTGGAGCGGCGGCGATTATGCGTACTCAAGCGTCATGACACGCGCCGGCCAGATCCGCGATGAGTCCTTATGGTCCTTCAGCGTCATCGAACATCTCTTCGACGCGATCAAAGAGGCAACCGGCAATCGCAGCGCCGATTACTTTATCTACGGGCACTCCGCAGGAGGCCAGTTCGTCCATCGGCTAGTACTATTATTGGCGGAGAATCGTTGCGCTAGGGCGATCGCGGCCAACTCCGGCTGGTACACCGTGCCACGGTTCGACATCAAGTTCCCTTACGGACTTGGCGGATCACCGGCAACCGAAGCCTCACTGCAAAAAAGCTTCGCGCGAGACTTTACCCTCATGCTCGGTGACCGCGATACCGATCCCAACCACCCTGAGCTGCGTAAGACAGCGAGAGCGATGACGCAGGGGAGCCAGCGCTTCGAGCGCGGTCACAACTTCATGAAAGAAGCGCGACAGCGAGCCACGCAACTAGGCGTCGACATCGCCTGGCAGTTCCAAGTCGTCGCCGGGGCAGCACACGAAAACGAGAAAATGTCGCGCGCCGCGGCGGCGTTACTCATGGCCCGCTGAATCTTAGGCTACAATAGGTGTCTACCATCGGAATTTAGCAGGTAGCGGTAGCGCTGGGAATCAAGTAGAAGAGATTCGACGAGGGTGTGGCTCTTAGGGTCAGTGGCCTGTGTATTCAGGCTCACATAGCCTGAAATGCCGCCCTC
>VGTH01000083.1 GCA_016874755.1 Deltaproteobacteria bacterium
GTCATAGCAGAATATATAGCGAATCAGATTCATGATCGAGATGATGACTTCAAAGTAGACGGTTAAGGCCGTCTACAAACGCCCCTGAGGGCGGAGACTTTGAGCCGGCTCTTAGCCGGAACCAGGACTTTCAGTCCGTTATCCGATGCCACCGCCTTTTAGGCGGTGGTTGTTCACTCCTGCGGTTCACGCTCAGAGCGAAGAAAAGCTTCTCGAAGAGATCAATCAACTCCCAGAGGCCGAGCGGCAGGCTCGGCTCGTCGCCGGCGCTAAGAAAGAAGGAAGCGTCACCTGGTACGTGGCGATGAACCGGGCCTTTGCTCAGGACCTGATCAACGGCTTCGAGGCGCAATATCCATTTCTCAAAGTCAACGCGCTCACCGGTGGCGGCGGCACGCTGCTCAATAAAGTTCTCACCGAGCACCGCGCCAAGTCGCACACGTTCGACGTTTTTAACACTCGCAGTATGACCGTGAACACGCTGCGCAAGTCCGGCGCGATTGCGCGCTACCGCTCGCCGCTGCGCGCTTCTTTGCGCGAGGGCTTCGCCGATAAGGAAGGTTACGTCAACGGCATTTTCGCCACGCCGCTGGTCTACATTTACAATTCCAAGCTGGTCCAGCGAAAGGACGTTCCCACCAACGTCGAAGAGTTGACCCAACCCAGGTGGAAAGGCCAATTGGCCGTCGACGACGAGTCCTATGATTGGTTGGCGGCGATGATGGATTACTATGGCGAAGCCAAAGGGATGGAGCTCGCGGCCAAAGTCGGCCAGCAGCAGCTTCATCCGCGGCGCGGCTCGACGTTGATTACCCAGCTGATCGCCGCTGGGGAATTTCTCCTGGAGATTGACGGCCACCATCAGGAGGCCATCGCCAAGAAAAAGGCCGGCGCGCCCATCGATTACGTTTTTCCGCAGCCCTTTGTGCCGGTGAAATCGCTGGTGCCGATCTACATGTCGTCGCGTCCGCCGCATCCGCACGCGGCGGCGCTGCTCGCCGATTTTCTGATGGGCAAGCGCGGCCAAGATATCATGTACGGCCATGGCCGGTGGGTGGGCCACAAAAGTATTCTCGGCAAAGGCCCCGACGACAGCGGCGAGCGCAAGGTCGTCATCCCGTCGCCGGAAAAATGGGGCGATCGCTATCAGGAGCTAGTTGGACTATTCAACAAGCTGTTGTTGCGCAAGGGCGCCTAAGGCAGCATATTGGAGGCGGTTGCTTGCTGAAAGTATTTTGTCCGGAGGTTATTGATGTCGATACGCTCAGGATTGGTTAGGACTCGGTTAGGGTTTGAAATGCTCGCCGCTACGTTGTGTGTCATTTTGATCGCGCCGGCGGGCTATGCGGCCAGCGCGCCGATGGAAAAACTGGTTTTTGGCTGGAGCGCGATTACCGGAACCCAGGCGATTCCGTGGATCACCAAAGAAGCCGGTCTATTCGAGAAGAATGGCCTCGACACGACGTTCATCTATCTTGACGGAGGTTCCCGCGCGGTGCAGGTGCTCCTCGCCGGCGATACGCCGATTGTCCAGGGCGGCGGTAACGCCCCGGTCGCGGCGAAGCTGCGCGGCGGCGATGCGACGATCATCCTGGGAATCGTCAATGTGCTGGCCTACAGCCTGATCGTTTCTCCCGACATCAAGAAGCCCGAGGACCTGCGCGGTAAAAAGTTGGCGGTTAGCCGCTATGGGTCCAATTCGGACTACGCAACGCGTAAACTGCTGTTGAAGTGGGGGCTGCGGCCGGACGTCGATGTGCCGATCTTGCAGATTCCCGGCGGGCAGCCGACCCGGTTAGGTGCGGTGCAGCAAGGGCAAGTGGCCGGTCTAGTGGCGCAGCCGCCGCTGACCACGATGGCGCGCAAAGCGGGTTTGAATTTTCTCGCCAACCCCTCTGATTTCGGCACCAACGCGTACACCAACACGCCGATTCTGACGCGCACGGCGTTTATCAAAGAACGCCGCGACGCGGTGCGCAAATTTACCCGCGCCATCGTCGAAGGCATTCATGTCTACAAGACGCAAAAAGAGTTCAGCAAAAAAGTCATTGCCAAGTACATGCGCGTCAACGACAACGACGCCATTGAGGATAGTTATCAATTCTTTTTGCCGGTGGTGCCGTCCAAACCGTATCCACCAATGGATGGCATCCGAGAGGTGCTGGCCGAGTTAGGCGAGAAAGATCCGAAGGCGCGGACAGCCAAGGCAGAAGAGTTCGCCGATATGAGCTTTGTCAAAGAGCTCGATGACAGCGGCTTTATTGACGGTTTGTACAAGGCGAAGAGATAGGACGGCAGGGCGAGCCGCAAGGTCGATTTCGAGTTGGGGAAGTAAGATTCGTTGCTCGTCGGGGTTGGAATCTTGTAGGGGCAGGCCTTGTGCCCGCCCTCCGGACGGGCGACCACAAGGGGCGCCCCTACTGCGACGTCAATCGCAACCTTTGCCGTGCCGCCAAAACATGATCGGCGGCACGCTCGGCGGTGTTCGCAACCGCAGTCAAGTGGCCCATTTTACGGCCGGGGCGCGCCGCGGTCTTGCCATAGAGATGAAGTTTGACAGCGGGGTTGGCGCAGGCTGCCGCCCAATCGGGCTCACCGCCTTCCCAGAGTTCGCCGAGCAGATTGGCCATGGCGGCGGCGCCGAAAAATTCCGCCGAGCCCAATGGCAACCCGCAAACCGCGCGCACCTGTTGTTCGAATTGGCTGGTGCGGCAGGCATCGATGGTCAAATGACCTGAATTGTGCGGCCGCGGCGCCAACTCGTTGATCAAGATTTTCCCATCGCGGCTGTAAAAAAACTCGATGCACAGCACGCCGACAAGTTGAAGTTTCTCGGCAACTGCGTGGGTCATCTCGATCGCTTCAGCGGTGCTCGCGCTGGTCAGCTGCGCGGGTGTCAACGACAGATCGAGAATATGATTTTCGTGGCGGTTTTGGATCGGCCCCCAGGTGCAGAGCTGGCCATCGAGCGTGCGCGCGACAATGACCGAAAACTCGAGCGCGAAATCGACCAGCCGTTCGAAGATCATCTCCTGGTTGTCCCAGCGCTGAAACGCTTGGGTGCAGTCGTCGAGCGCACGGACCTTCGCTTGCCCTTTGCCGTCGTAGCCTGAGCCGGCGGTTTTCATAACTGCGGGCAAACCTATTTTGGCCGCCGCGCTGGCGATATCGTCGGCGGCCCTTACCGCCGCGAAGCCGGTGGTGGGAAAGCCGTTGTCACGGAGAAAAGTTTTTTCGCGCAGGCGATTCTGCGTTATGTGCAGCACCGAGCCGGCCGGCCGCACCGGGACGAGCTGGGCGGCGGTCTCGACGCATTCGGCCGGCACATTCTCGAACTCGAAGGTCACCACTTGAACTTGCTGCGCAAAGCGTCGCACCGCGTCAAGGTCAAGATAGGAGGCGACTACTTCAGTATCCGCAACCTGACCGGTGGGGGTATCGCTCTCGGGTGAAAAAGTGTGGACGCGGTAGCCCATCTGGCGCGCCGCGATGGCAAACATTCGCCCCAGCTGGCCGCTGCCGAGCACGCCGATGGCGGCGCCGGGGAGAATCGGCTTTACAGATTGGCTCACGGGAGTTTCTGTTCGCGCACCGCCTGGGCTTGCTGGGCTCGAAACTGGCGCAGCTTCTCGCGCAGCTCGGGCCGCGAGTTGGCTAGGATCGCAACCGCGAGCAGGGCCGCGTTGGTGGCGCCGGCTTTGCCGATCGCCATGGTGCCAACCGGGATGCCGCCCGGCATCTGAACGATCGACAGCAGCGAGTCCATACCCTTTAGCGCGGCGCTTTCGACAGGCACGCCCAGCACGGGAATCAACGTCTGCGCCGCGGTCATACCCGGCAAGTGCGCCGCGCCGCCGGCGCCGGCGATGATCACTTCGATGCCGCGCGCCTCGGCGCCGCTGGCGAATTCGCTCAGCCAGGCAGGTGTGCGGTGCGCCGAAACGATCAAACATTCATGGGCCACCGCGAACTCTTTGAGCGTCGATGCCGCATGCTGCATGGTTTGCCAATCGGATTGGCTGCCCATGACGATGCTAACGATGGGCGATTGCGAGTCGGTCACGAGTACTCCGCAAAACGGGAATACTCAATGAATGACGTACTGCGTGTCGGAAATCAAACAGACCCCGCCAATGCGCTTGAGCACCGGGCGTATCGTGTCGACGATCTGTGGAATCAGAGCGGGGTTGCAGGCGGTGATAATCATGCTGTTATTGAATACACCGGTCACATCATCGCCTCGGCGCATGCCGCGCTCGCCTTTGCCGATGACGTCGGGAATGATGGTGTAGCCGGTGACGCCCGCCTTCTCAAGAATCTCGATGACGTTTTTGACTTCCACCGAGTCGCAGATGATTTCGACTTTTTTGGCGGCTTCCATAGTTAGCTCCCGAGCCGCTCGATGAGGCTGTGATAGAGCGGGATGCCCACGATAATATTAAACGGAAAGGTAATCGCCAATGCCATGGCGACATAGAGACTAGGGTTGGCTTGCGGCACCGCTAGCCGCATGGCGGCAGGTACCGCGATGTAAGAAGCGCTGGCGCACAGGATCGCAAACAGCAGCGCGTCGCCTTCGGAGAGCCCGAGCAAGCGGGCTATGAAGATGGCCAGGATGGCATTGGCAACGGGCATCAAAACGCCGAAGCCGGTGAGAAACCAACGGTTGCTGCCGAGATCGCCCAGCCGCTTGGCCGCGACGATGCCCATGTCGAGGAGAAAAAATGACAGCATGCCTTTGAAGATATCGTCGGTGAAGGGCTTCAAGGCTTTGGCACCCTCGTCGCCGGTGGCCAGGCCGATCACCAGCGCGCCGATGATTAAGAACACCGAGCCGTTGAAAAAAGCTTCGTGAATGATCGGCTTCCACGCAAAGCCGTTGCCGTTGGTGGATTGGCTGAAGCCGCGCACTAGGATGACGCCGATGACGATGGCCGGTGACTTCATCAACGCCATGGCAGCCACCATGTGACCGCCGTAGGAAATGCCGAGATTGTTCAAATAAGAAATTGCCGTGATGAAGGTCACGGCGCTGATCGAGCCGTAGGTGGCGGCGATGGCGGCGGCATCGTAGACGCTCAATTTTATCCGCAGAATGAAATAGCTATACAGCGGCACGACGATGGCCATGATCATGGCGGCGCCGAGCGCGAATAATACATCGGTGTTCAGACCGCTGTGGTGCAGCTCTAAGCCGCCCTTGAAGCCGATGGCCAGCAGCAGATAGAGCGACAGAAACTTTGGCAGCGGTTGCGGGATCTCCAGATCGGAGCCGGCCAGAGTGGCCAGCAACCCAAGAAAGAAAAACAACACCGGCGGCGACAGAAAGTTTTGCAAGATGTTGGATTCGGCCATGGTAATCCTGGATTGCGAACTTAGGCGGGATGGTTCAAATCACGTTCGTGATTTTCAATGCTCGCGCCTCGAAAGCGAGCGAGAATATAAGGACGAACCCCGCGGGTCGGTAGTGGAAAAAATCGCATCATTTGCTTCGCTTCTGACGATATACATCTTTAGTATCAGCTTGCCATCGCGCCGATTTCATCGATGCGTCGGGCTAGCTCAGCGCGAGCAACCAGCACAGGACAAGAACGCTCAGCAGCAAGACGGCGCCCGAAACGGCGGACTGCCTAAGCAGTCGCTCGCCGCCGAGCAGCACCGGATGCATATGGCCGAGCAGCTTGGCGGCCAGAGAAATCGGCTGGTGTATTTCCGCTTGCCCGTGCTGTGGTGCGTGCGCAGGGCCAGGCAACAACCGTGCAATCAACCAGGCGAGCAGCGCGCCGGCACCGATCGGCCAGGCGGCATGCCATAGCTTCTCGATGGTGAGGGCAGCGGGTGCCCATTGATCGTTACGCGGCGACGACAAATCTGCCCCTAGCGCACTCACTACGCCCAGCAAAATCTCCTCGATCATTGGCCGTACTCCCGGGCGGCGATAAAGCGCGCCCAGGTGAGCGCGCTCAGCGGTGTATCGGCGAAGATGCTAAACCACAAGACGAAGAAGGCGGTTGCGAGCGGTGGCACGAGCAGCATCCAATGGGTTTCGCCGGCGCCGAATTTATGCTCCTCGGGCCAGCGCTCCGGCGGTGCCAAAAACCAGGCGCGATAAAGAATAGGCAGGAAGTAAGCCGCGTTGAGCAGACTGCTGCCGGCCAAAACCAGTGTGACCCACTCGTCGCCGGCGTCGATGGCACCGGTTTGCAGATACCATTTGGCGACGTAGCCGGCGAGCGGCGGCACGCCGATCATCGCCAATGACGCCACCGTAAAAGCCGCGGTGGTGAGCGGCATTCGCCGGCCGACGCCATTCATCTCGCTGATGTGGTGGATGCCTAAGGTCTCGGCATAATTGCCGGCACTGAAAAACATCGTGATCTTCATCACGCCTTGGTGCACCAGATGGACGATGCCGCCGATGGCGGCGAGGGGGCTGACAATGGCGGCGCCGAGGACGATGTAGGAAACTTGGCTCACCGTCGAGTAGGCGAGGCGCTTTTTTAGCTCGTCTTGGGCCAACGCGCGCAGCGAGCCGTAGATGATCGTGATCGAGGCAGCGATCGCCAAGGGTTGCAGCAACCCCAATTCCGCCGCGGTTTTCTCGCCATAGACGTCATAGACCAGGCGCACGATGCCAAAGGCGCCGGCCTTGACGACCGCCACGGCATGGAGCAGCGAGCTCACCGGCGCCGGTGCTACCATCGCCTGTGGCAGCCAACCGTGCAGCGGTACCAAGGCGGTCTTGACGCCCAGGCCGATGACGAACATGGCGAACAGTATGCGCAGCTCAGCCGGATGTGTCTTTGCGACATCGGCGAGCGCGCCGGTGAGACGAAACTCCACCGGGCCGGCAATCGCGTGAAGCCAAGCAACGGCTAACAGTAACACCGTGCCGCCGCTCAGCGTGTAGGCGAGATAAATTTTTCCCGAGCGCATGCTCGCCGCGGTGCCACGGTGCACGACTAGCGGATAGGTCGACAGCGTGAGCAGCTCGTAGAAAGTCAAAAAAGTAATCAGGTTGCCGGCCAGCGCGACGCCAACTGTGGCGCTGACGCACATGCTGAAAAAGCCGAAGAAGCGGCTTCGATGCGGCGAGTCTTCCATATAGCCGATGGCATACAACGTCGTCAGCAGCCAGAGCACCGTTGACAGGGTGACAAAGAACACCGAGTTGGCGTCGGCGCCCAACTTGAAATCGAGACCCGGCGCCAGGTGATAGCCGACGCCCGACGGCGAGCCGTTGATCTGATCGCTATGAAAATAGCCGGCCGGCTCTTTTTGCGCCTGTTCGCGCAGCGCGGTCATCGTCGTGGGTCCGACGAATTGCCGCCGCGTGCCATTGTGCGCGAGGAGCTCTTTGCGTTGGTCGATGACCAACGTTGAGAAGTCGATGGTGAGTTTTTGTTCAGCTAAGATATTGTCGAGGAAAGCCGGCAGAGCGCTCGCCATCAGCACCTGTTTCGTCTTGCCAGCACGAATGACCGGCACGCCGACGGCAATCAGCGACGGTTTGCCGAAGGAGCCGGCAAATAGGTTCGAGACTTTGGCCTCGCCCGAGCTAACGATGGCATCGACCACTTCCGGAATGTTGGTACGGGGCAGGAGCGTACCGTAGCGCGCCCGGGTATTGACCAGTTGTTGGCCGCTTGGATCGAGCAGCACGATGGCATCCCACGAGGCGCGGACGGACAAAGCTTTGAGCGCCTGTTCGTGAAAGGCCTTGAAATTGTTTTGGTCCAAGTGTTCGGAGGTGGCGAGCAGTTGCAGGGCTTGCACCGACGTTTGCAGCGCCCGGTCGACGTCCATCGACAGCGCAGTGGCCGTGCGCACAAGGGTCTTTTCACCTTCGGCAATTTGCCGGTTGTGGAAGCGCAAGGTCATCAGCCCGGCAAAGATCTGTACCGGCAGCAGGGCAAAGATAACCAAACGAATAAGGTGGGCTTGGACCTTCATGATGTCAATCGCGTAAGAAGCCGAACCCGTATGAAGTTTGAAGTTGCCGCGGCCAGGACCAGAAATGGGCTCCAACCGCGGTTGGATGAAGCACTATCCGCTTATGGGTATTCTGTCAACGCTTGTAAGGCGCCGGTGCGCAGAGTCAACGCGGCGGCAGCGCTTCGGAGCCGGCGAGCTTGTTGAATAGCTCGACCGCGGTTTTGTCACGCGGTAGCTCACGGATGATCTTTTCCAGAGCTTCGGCGGCCAACGGCGACGCAATCTCACCGGAAAGTTTTTGATACTCTTTGAGAAACTCCCCGTCGCTGAAAGTCCGGCGCATGGCGTCGGCGAGAGTTTGCACGCGATCCTTAGGGGTGCCGGGCGGCAGGAAAAAGTTTTGCCCGGCGATGCGAAAGGCGCGGAACATGTCGACGATTTTTTTCTCGACCTCGGACCTGGCGAAGCCCTCAACGTCGGGCACCTGAGCAAAGCGAGCGTGGCGCTCACCTCTGGGAATTTCGATGCTGGCATGGACGTTGACCAGTCCTTTGTCGAGCCATTCGCGATTGCGGCGAATCAACGAATCGCCCGTGCTCACCCGGCCATCGGCCTCGCGCTGCTCCAGTGCGACGTCGATCTCCGGCCCGGTAAAGCCAACGACGAACTTGGGTTCCTTCAAACCGAGCAAGTAGGCAAAGACCCGCCCGGTAATATAGACCGGATGGCCCACGGACTGGCCGGCGATGCGCACGCCGCTGGCAGCGCGAGCTTGTCGAGGCTGCCGAAGCCGGCGTCGCGATGGGTGAGGAAGAGATAGTGCTGCGCGCTGTCGGGCGTGCCCAGATAAATGAACTTCTCGAGATCGTAATTTACACCCGGCTCGCCGAGGACCGCATTGGCGACCAGTGCGGCGCCCATGCTGCCGACTGTGAGGCCGTCGGGCTTGGCAACTTTGAAAACGTGATTGGCCGCCTGGCGCCCGCCGCCAGCGCCCATGTGCTGGATGACGATTGTGGGATTTCCCGGAATATGCTTGCGCCAAAGATTGGCCACGGCGCGGGTGCGCAGGTCGGCCGAGCCGGCGGGAGGGCCGCCCAAGACCACGGTGATGGTTTTATCTTGATAAAAGGG
>VGTH01000084.1 GCA_016874755.1 Deltaproteobacteria bacterium
ACGAACAGCGGCGCTGACCAGTCGCCGGGTCACCCGCTCGATTATACCGCCCCAAACTGCCGCCCAGCATCCGCGTCTACGTATGTGCCGTTGACCGTCGGTGCGGAACCTTAGAGCGGAGTTATGGACATTTCTGCCGGTCTTGCAATAGTCTGTGGGCCATGGAAAGGAACATTTGAAATCCTCCACGGTATACGGATCATGCAAATGCCTAAGTCGACGATCCGCACTACGTTCTCTGCACAATAAGAACCAATGACGGAGGTTGTTCTTAGGCTATGGCTTATACACCGAGCGAGTCAAACTATAACGACACTGGCACGTTCTTCGAGCCGGACACGCTTTTGCCCGCGCAGTACTATGCAACCGTGCAGAAAGGACACCAGCAGGCTCCCGAGCGCCGGCTGATGGTCGCAGTATTGGAAGACGTTGTCGCATGCCTTTCGGTCAATCCCAATACCTGTTCGCGGCGCCAGCGCCTCGAATTCCACAGCGCGCATTCGTGGGTTAACGCGCCCATCCAAGGTGAATGGGTTTTCTCCTTCCACCACATCTGCGATACTTTGGGCTTCGATACCGGGTTTCTGCGGCGTGGTTTGAACCAATGGGCCAAGCGTTATGGGAAGGCACGGATCGAGCGTGGCTCAAAACGCAAAGTTGCGCGCAAGCCACTGCGCCTGCGGGCCCTGTTTTGAGCAGCGCTGATTCGGCTACCGAGGACTGTGAAAGCCCTGTTTGACGCCATCATTCTGTCGGATTGCAGCCAGTGTCCCGTTCATCCGCAACTGAAGAGCGTCTTTCATGCCAAAAGCACGCCGCCATTACAACGTATTCAGAGGATACAGGCAAATTCGGTAAGAGTGACTTCTGCAGAGCCTCAGTCGGCTTGCGCTCGCAAGCGCCATTTTTAACGCGCAGCGTGAGTCTCGCTGCAGGGCTCAAGCGTCAGGCGGCGCAACAAATGCACCGGGCGGCCACCACCGCCGGGCGCGCCGCGGCCATCCGCAACGGTCACGCACAAGCCCGGCGCACTTCTCGGTACGATCTGTCCCGCGGCTGTCAAGTCAAAGCGCTGCGCCGGTTGGCCGTCGCAAGCGCTCAAATTGAGCGGCGCCCCTTCTTGTCGCGATCCCGAACTTAGGCAAACTTTGAACCGCGGCAAGTAGAATTCGCCAGCCTTAAGCCGTTCGGCGTCAAACGCCTGATCCACACCCAGTTGTCCCTGGTAACTGTAGCAACTATGCGCCTGCAGCCCACGGCCTGGGGTCGCGGATTCCTTATTCCCGACAATGTCTAGACAGTAACCCCTCGGCTCGTCCAGTCGATCGGTCAAGACGATTTCTACCAAGTTCGCGGCGCTGCTCGGTGCACTCAAACAAATTATGGCGCAGAACGCCGCGGCTCCGATGGAGAACTTCATAGGTATGATTCCCCTCTCGACATTCGGGCCGATGTCATCGACATCTGTCTACGGCGACACTTCGAGCAAATCTTTGGCAAAGATCACCTCGCCTTTGAAAATCTCGGCGATTTGCCCGCGCGACAGGGTTTCGCTAAAGCGTGCGTTGGCAAAGTGCGTGAGCACCAGTCGTTTGACGTTGGCTTGGCGCGCCATCTCCGCGACTTCGACCAGGGTGCTGTGAGCACGCGATGGGTTGGCACGGTTGGGGCGTTGCGGTTGATTCGTCGGGCCCAGATTCAGTGGACCGGCGTCCATCACCAACACATCCGCGTCGCGCGCCAGCTCGATCAAGCTCGGGGAAAAACTCAGGTCGCCCGAAATCACGATCGATTTTTCGCCGGCGTCGAAGCGATAAGCAACCGTATGAATCGTATGATTGACCCGCGCGGTTCTCACCGTAAGGCCATACAGGGAGAAATTCTCACCGCCGCTGACTTCGCGCATCGTGACGTTGCGCATGACCTCCCCCGACCCTCCCGTGCGCTGGGCGCGGTAGTCGCTGTCGTCCTTATAAAAGTCCAGCACGAAATCGGTGAAGCGCTTTGTGCCCGGCGGACCGATGATCTGCGCCGCGCCACCCTGCAGGCGGGCTTTTAGCAAGATGGGCACGAACTCCTCGTTGTGATCGAGATGATGGTGCGTGAACAGCAGAGCGCTCAGGTCACGCAGTGAAACGTTGGCTTGTTGGAGACGAAGTTGAGTGTCGCGCCCCATGTCGACCAGCAGTCGAACATTACCATAGCGCACCAGCCCGCTAGGCCCGGCGCGTTCGGCGTTGGCCGGCGGTCCGCCGGTGCCCAGGGTGATGACGCTCAAGTCGTTCGCCGCTATCGGCGCTGCGGCAAAAGCGACACGATATTCCGAGCCAACGGCGGCTGACTGTGCATCAGCCGGAACCCTATCGCCTCCTATTTCCGCCCGTCGAGGCGGTGGCCGCGGCCGTTCCGGGCGAGCGATGGCGCCGCCGCGGAAACAACCCAATGTGTAGGGGAACTCGCGGTTGGCGTGGTAATGATAGACGGTTTTCGTGCCACCGTTGGCGGTTGCCACGGGGCCGATATGGCCATGGCATTCGTCGAGCTTGTCATTGGCGATGTAAACTCCCGCTGCGTCGCGCGGCCCGTAAATGGCGAATCCGTCAAGGGCGTAGCCGATGAGCGGCGAGTGAGCCTTGGAATCGCCCTGGTCGAAGCAAGGTGAAAAATGATGATAGTGGTAGCGGCCATTTCTCTCCGGGTGGCCTTCGCACTCGTCGAAGATCTCATGCGCGACGGCGTCGCGTCCCGGAGCATCGAGGGCATTGAAAAACACCGCGCCGCTCAAGGCGACGCCGATAATGCCCATCGGCAGACAACCGGGAACCGCGGCGATGCGTGGGTTGCTGGGTATCGTGAATTGCACGCCGTAGGCTTGGATGACATTGGGATTGCGATCATAGCGGTACGCTGCCGAAGCGCGGTCGATGGGGAAATTGCCGGTCGCATGATTCGGCAGGCCGTCGCCGGCAAGATTTATCTGCTCCGGCCGCTCGTGGACGTTGAGCTGACCGTTCCAACTTTTTGAACCTTCAACCACCGGTTTCTTGGCGAAATCGATTACCCCGGACGAATCCACCCATGGCCGGTTCAGGGCTTCGCCCATGACTTGGCGATCGCAAGAATAGATCGTATTCCGCGCCGGCTCGGCCAACGAGCGGCGATCCATCGCCCCTTGCGCATAGCGCCCGGAAGCGAGATCGAGCAGTTTCGTCTGCGCGACCGCCAACGCCAAAAGCGCTGGCGTGGCGAATCCGACGATTGTGATAGCAAAAGCGCGGCGAGTGATGCGGCCTGAACGCATGACGGGCTCCCGTTTGGTTAGATTTACCTGACTTTAGACTGCGCCACAAAGAAAATGGTTGACTTGGCTGCAATAGATTTCGATATGGTTAATTAATTGACAGGGGCGCGGGAGCCTGGCCGTTTTCCTCGATAGGACTTCTAAGGAGCGCACAATGGTTCAATGTTCCCAAAACTAACCTTCGGTCCCGACGTCGCCGACTGGCAGGAGCGGCTCAATACCGAGCGCATGCGCACCGAGCTCGACCGAGCGGCGCCTCAAGAAACCGTTCGCGCCTTTCCTGGCCGCTTTCCGGCCGGGCCAACCGCAAGCACAAACCGAATTGACATCTCTTGCGGTCCTGCTACGACTCTGGGTCATCGAAAAGGGCGTTTGAAATTCCTATACGGTTTTCCAACCCGAAAAGAAATTGACATATCCCCTGGTCCTGCGATATGAGTCCGCTCTTAAGAAAAGGGGCTTAAAAATCGTTTCCAGAAACTAAGTTCGCTCATTATGAATCGGGAGGAGTTGCGCAATGATCCAATATTTCGTTAAGGCAAGATTAGCCAACCTTTGCTGCCTTGTTCTTTTGTATTTCGCCGTTGTTCCAAAGACTGGTTTCGCTGCGGCGGCCGAATCCATGGAACAGCTTTATGAGAAAGCCAAGCAAGAAGGAGGCAGGCTCACTCTCTACGCGCCTCTGTCAACGCGCGTGGAGGCAGTGGTGCCACCGGCGTTCATGAAAAGATTTCCCGGGGTGACCGTCAACCACGTCGACAGCACCTCGGATAAGCTGATTGCACGGGTGCTGAGCGAGCGGCGCGGCGGGCGTGTGTTAGCGGATGTCATCAGCGGCGCGCTCACTTACCTACCGCAGATGCTCGAACAAAATTTCCTTGCGCCGCTGACGATCCCCGAGGCCGCGATTTATCCAGCCCAGATGAAGGGCGACTCTTGGGTTGCCACCGATACGCAATATTACATCATTGGCTGGAACACCGGCCTGGTCAAAAAAGGCGAAGAGCCTAAAAGCTTCGAGGATTTGACGCACTCGCGGTGGAAGGGCAACCTGATGGGCGAGCCGCGCGATTTTCAGCTCCTGGTGGGCTTCGCCAAGGTGAGATACAAGAACGATGAACGGGCTGTCGAGCTTTTCAGAAAGATCGCCGCCAACGAGGTGGAATTTCACCGTGGCCATTCCCAACTGGCGGAGTTTCTGGTCGCGGGACAGCGCCCGGTTTGCTTCACCTGTTATTCGCATCATTTTCCGGCGCGCGTTAAGCAAGGCGCGCCGATCCTGCCGTTGATGACCGAAGGCGTCGGTGAAATTGGCGGCTCGGTGGCTATCCTCAAGGGCGCACCCAATCCGAACGCGGCGATGCTCTGGGCGCGCTGGGTGATCAGCGAGGAAGGCCAGCGAATGTACGCCCAAGCGGGAGAGACTCCCGCCCATCCGAAGGTCGAGCCGCTCGAAAAGGTCCGGCCGGACAAGCCCTACATGCTATCGGTAGGGGATATCAAAGAATTCCCGAAGTACGAGAAACTTTGGAAGGAAATCTTCCAAATCCGCTGAGGAGGATGCGTGCAAGGGAGGAGATTGGGGAACTCAAATCGTACTGGGCGGTGCCGCGCCCGCGGCTGCATCTGATTCGGTTTCATGAGGTGCTGGCGCCCAACGCCAAGTTGCGCCGTCAAATCGTTCCCGCTCCGGTTGAGCCTCCCAGTGAAGTTTCAACCGCTGAGGCCCCTGCGCAGAAAACCACGCGGCGCGTCTTCGACCTTGACGTGGAACACTGCCCCAACTGCGGCGGCAGCTTGAAGATCATCGCCTGTCCTGAGCCCAGTCGAAGGGCCGCCATCGAAGATCCGCCGATGATTGAGAAGATTTTCAGCCATCTGGGTCTGCCAACCCGCGCCCCGCCGCGCGCGCCGGCTCGTCGAGCCACATTCCGGCCGAGTCAACCGCTACGCCAGCGGGTTTTTCCATCAGGCACAAACCCAATTGACATCTCTTGTGGTCCTGCGCTATGGCTCTGGCTTATAGGAAAAGCGCGTTTAAAATTCCTATACGGAACAACGAGTAAACTGTCGTGGTTATCCGGGTTCCATGCGGTGCCGCGGCGCCGCGAGCTAAGAATAACGCTGGCAAAATACTCAAGTTTATCGTATCGACCGACATGGCAGAACGCGTATTGTTCCCGAGAGACCGCAGGAGGATTCAACTGTGAAACTGCACCGACTGGGCGGTTCGTTCCTTGGTGGCGTAATCATTTACATTGCCGGCTGCGCCACGCAGCCTGAGTTGACACCGCGCCAAGCTCCCGAGACGCCCCAAATCGCTCAGGGACGCGCACTGTTCAATGACGTCAAACTCTCCGGTGACGGCAAATGGTCCTGCGCCTCTTGCCACCCCAACCATGGTCACACCAACAACAAGACCTATATCGGTCTTGACGTCGTCGCCGACGGCAATCCCCAAGGCCGGAGTACGCCGACTTTGTGGGGCGCGGGTACTAGACAAGCGTTTTCATGGGCCGGCACGGCGCCGAGCCTGCAAGCGAACATGCGCGCTATTATCGTCAACCGGATGAAGGGCCCCGAGCCCAGCTCCCAAGCACTGGCCGCGCTTGAAGCCTATGTCCGGGCGCTTGGCTATCCGGTAAACCCCTACTTGAACGATGACGGCACACCGACAGCCGCCGCCCCAGCGGCGGCAAAACGCGGCCACGCGGTTTTCACTAGAGCCGGCTGCCAAGCTTGCCATCTGCCGCCGACCTTCGACAAAAAGGAGGTCGAGGATGTTTTCTCGGGCGGTAAGTTCAAGGTGCCGTCGCTGCGCGCCGTTTCCCACACCGCGCCCTACTTCCACGATGGGCGCTTTGCGACGCTAGAGGAAACCGTCCGCTATATGTGGAGCTACGTGCAGAAGGCCGGCACCACGGAGTCGCTGAGCGACGCCGACCTGCGTGACCTGGTGGAATACCTGCGGATATTGTGAGGCGGTCGTCAAAGGTTTTACGGCAAGTCCTCTCGTTTCTGCCCACGCGAATTTTCAAACCCGGCTATTTCGCGGAGTGCTGAACCGTTTCCCGCTCTAGCCTAAACACGATATTGCGGCCAAACCAGGACGTCATCGATCATGGCGAAAGATTTTGTCGGCACTAAACGCTGGCTCCGACCGGCGACCCCGTGTGAAACCTTCATGGACAAGCAGAAGCTGCCAATCCATCGCGGCACCATCGCCTTCTCGGATATCGGCAATCTGACGCTGGCCGGCTGGCCGGAAATGCTAAGGGGTCAGCCTTTATATCACTACTTTCTTAGTTCTCAAGTAGGCTCCCGCCCTCAACTATCCCGCGTGGCGAGTTGCCGAACAGAATGCTCGACGCGACTTATCGCGCTCGATATTGTTCGCCTCGCAATCAATTGCACTGTGAAAAATTCCTTCGAGCCAGTTGTCGCACTTGATAGCGTGGCAGAGTGCCCGGGAAACAATCGCGGTCGACTGACATATGGCCGGACCAAACGTACATTTGTTATGATTTAAAAGTCTGATAATCATCTAGCCGGCTCCGCGAGTAGGCCGTAAATTTGAACGATCAAATTTGACGGTTGAAGGAGGAGACGGAGATGAAACTATCCGGCCGCGCCGGGCAGGTCGTGCTGCAATTGACGTGGAACACTGCCCTAACTGCGGCGGCAGCTTGCAGATCATCGCCTGTCCTGAGCCCAGTCGAAGGGCCGCCACCAAAGATCCGCCGGTGATTGAGAAGATTCTCAGCCATCTGGGTCTGCCAACCCGCGCCCCGCCGCGCGCGACCACCGGCGAAGCGGTCTTGCCTTAGCAGAACCATTAACGTAGATTGCGCCGCAACGCTGATCGTTAGAAACAATTTTCCCACGGAGGACTCACCCGATGAAGCGAACGACTTATGTTCTTGCCGCTCTCGTCGCCGTCATGGTCGCCGCCCCGGCGCTCGCTTCGGAGCGCCTGCGCATCGCCTACAGCTCCATCAGCGCGGCTTATCTCGGCATATGGGCCGCGAAGGACGCCGGTTTCTTCGCCAAAGAGGGCTTGGACGATCAAATCGTCTTCATTCCCAGCGCCACCCAACTCGCGCAAGTTCTGGTCGCGGGTGAAATCGATATCGCTTCGCTCGGTGGCGGGCCGGTGATGGCGGCGGCCCTCGGCGGCGCCGATCTCAAAGTCATCGGCAACAACGTCAATAAACTGATCTTCGCGATTCATGCCCGGCAAGACGTGAAGAGCTTGGAGGACCTGCGCGGCAAACGCATCGCCGTTAGCCGTTTCGGCTCGGCCGCCGACATCGCCGCGCGCACGGCGCTGCGAAAATTCAACATGGACCCGAGCAAAGATGTCCAGCTTATGCAGTTGGGCACCATGTCGAATATGTTCGGCGCCTTGAAATCGGGCGGCGTGGAGGCCTCGGTGGTCTCGCCGCCGACGCAATTCGTCTCGGAGAAAATGGGCTTCAAAGAAATCGTTAGCATCACGGACATGAATCTCGCTTACCCCAATCCTTCCATGGCGGTGCCCGGCGACCTGATTCGCAAGCGGCCCGAAGTCATCGACCGCTTCATGCGCGCCTACGTGCGCGGCATGCACCGCGCACGCGTCGATCGCGACGGCGCGATCAAGATGCTGGCAAAATACACGACGATCCCCGACACAGCGATTCTGAACCGCGCCTACGACTACTACATGAACGGCATCCTCGAACGGGCGCCGTACATCAACATGCAAGGCATGCAGAACGCCCTGGACGACGTGGCGAGAACCGTCCCGGCGGCTAAAGGCGCCAAACCGGAACAGTTCGTCGATCTGAGATTCCTAGACCGGATCGAGAAGAGCGGAATTTTGAAGGAACTGTATAAGTAGCGCTTCGGAATACTTCCCGGTCCGGTTGAGCCTACCAGTGAAGATGACTGTGCATGGGCAAGCGCCGGATGGTGAAGTTAGAACCATCCGGCGTCGCACCCTTCCGTCTCCCACGGCAAAGAGCGACATTTCATCGTTCGCGCACAATTCATTTGACAGCTTGAAAGTGCACCGGCTAGTATCGCGCCGATCACCCGTTACTTCCTGAAAGGACTCTTCCAATGAACTGGCTCTTCGAGACCGACGATTCATTTGCGT
>VGTH01000085.1 GCA_016874755.1 Deltaproteobacteria bacterium
TCTCCACAGCCATGACGATCACCTAACGCGGTTCGATACCGAGCTTCTTCCGGCCCTCTCGCAGTACCTGGGTGAAGTGGGCTTCCAGTTTGCCATTGACCTTTGGGCAGTTCGACACGACCGACTCTTGGCCGCGCCGGAGTATGAAAACTGACTTTCGTCGGAGGGGTTCATGAAAACTCTGTTGGTTCTGTTAGTGTTCACGCTCTGGAGCGCAAGCCCGAGCCAAGCTCAAACACCCTTTTATCAAGATAAAACCATCACCGTGGTCTTGGGCGGCCCTCCCGCCGGCTCGGCCGACCTGCGCACCCGCGCCGTGGCCAATCTTTGGCGCAAGCATATTCCGGGCCTGCCGCTGATTTCATCTGCTTTAACGCAGACACCTCCCGATACTTCATTAATTCGCGCGTCTTGGGACGTTCAAGCAGACTCTGAGAACGAGGCAAATCTTGGTTGCGTTCCTTTGGTGACGCTGGTATTTGTTCGAAGATTTAGCGAGGCAACTTCAACACGGGGACCTTTTTCCGGGCATGAATTACTCCAAAAGTCTGTGACCGCGCGGTCCGTTTTTTGTTTAAGAGATGCTGGGCTACTACGCAACCTTCATTCTACTCGCACCGCTTCTGGCCGGGTTGAGCGCCGGCCTGTTTGGCCGCGCCCTCGGTCCCAAGCTTGGACTTGTCGGCGTCGTTGCCGATGTCATCGCTTTCGTTTTCGCTCTGTTAACCCTCATCGAAGTCCCCACCAACGGATCGCAGACGATCTATTTCAGTCACGCCAGAGATGCCTATTTTCAATTTGGCTTCCGTCTCGACCGGCTCACGGCCGTGATGCTGGTGCACATCGCCGCCATCAGCATGCTGATCCAGATCTTCTCGACTCGCTATATGCAGCAAGAGTCTGGCTACGGCCGCTATCACAGCTATCTGGGCTTGATAACCTTCGTGCTCTTCGGCATGGTTTCAAGCGCCAATCTGTTGCAGCTTTTTTTATTTTGGCAGTTGATCAGTTGGTTCCTGCCTCTGCTTTCCTACAACTACGCCCATGCGCCGACGGCGCGCGGCGCGTTCCGCACCTTTATTATACAGCGTTTCGGCGATGCTGCTTTCCTCGCCGGGGTGATCGTCGCCGCTTCCCTGTACGGTACGCTCGACTTGCAGGAGATCTTCGAACGCGCCGCCAGGACCCAAAGCCTGCTGGCACTTTGGCCCAATGGTTTCGCGATCCAGGCCAATACCGTCATCTGCCTGCTGATTTTTGTCGGCGCCATGAGCAAGTCAGTGCAATTTCCGTTGCACATGTGGCTACCTGACGCACTCTACGCACCGACTCCGGTAACCGCCTTGTTGCACGCCGGCATTATCAATGCCGGAGGTTTCCTCTTGGCCAGAATGGCACTTCTGTACGATACCAGCCCGATGACGCTGCATATCGTTTTTGTTATCGGTGTGCTCACGGCGATTCTTGGTTCGTCGTTGATGCTGGTGCAAAACGACATCAAACAAACCTTGGGCTATTCCACCATCGGCCAGATGGGTTTCATGATCATGGAGTGCGGCCTGGGCGCTTACGGCTTGGCAATTTTTCATCTGATCGCCCACGGCCTGTTTAAGGGCACGTTGTTTTTGAACTGCGGCGGCGTCATTCACGCGGCGCGCCAGGAACCAAAGCTGTCCCACAAACATGCGCCTGATAAGACAACCGAGTTTTCATCGCTCACATGGATTACCGGCCTTGCCGCGACGCTAATCCTTCCTATAGTTATTCTGCTTGGCGCGCATGGGGTGTTAAGAATACCGCTGGCGGAATCCCACGGCGCGACGATATTTCTGTTCTTCGGCTGGGCCACGTCCGCGCAAGCCATTCTGACTCTCTATCGGTTGCAGGCGGTGGCTTCCTGGAAAGTTGCCGCGACCATGCTGGTCACGCTGTTCGTCGTGGTCACCACTTATTTGTTTGCCGAAAAACGCTTTACCTATTTTCTCTCCCCGACCCCTGGGGAAGTAGAGCGTCACTTTAAGGCCGGCGCCTTGCCGCCCTGGTTGTTCGAGTCCATCGTCGCCGGGTTCGCGCTCCTGATCATCTACAGCTGGTATTTGATTTATGTGCACAGCCATGGTCGCAGGGTGCGCCTGCCGACCTGGGTTCGACGCGGGCAAGTGCGTCTCTACCTATTACTCTTGAATCGCCTCTATCTCGATGGTTTGGCGCTGCGCCTCGGCAATTTTTGCCGTCTAAAGACTCGCCGGCTCAGTGACAGTCAGCCGTTTCACTACTTCGTTATTTTGCTTGCTGTCGGCTTGGCCGCCGCTGCCGGTCCGTCATTTGTCGATCTGTCCCTCCCCCAAGCTGCGGCAATTATTACTAGCGCTTTGCTTTTGCCGCTGTTCCCGTTGCAGTGGAGCTACGTCGCGCTGCTCATCCGCTTGCCGGCTGCCGGTGCCGGCGCTTTGGCCATCGGTTTGCCATTAGCAGGGTTGCTTATGCTGGCTAACTTCACCGCCGGCGTTCCCGTGGCGTCGATCCGAGCTTTGAGCGTGCTGGCGCTGTGCGGGTCGCTCTTCGCTTCGCTCAAAGCTCTCGCGCAGCGTGACCTTCGGCCAATGATTGCCCAGGGGAGCGTGGCTTTCTTCGCGATTTTCTGGTGGCGCTTCGGCGCCACCGGCCGGATGCCATTGGAAAGCATTGTCTACATTGCCTCCATCGCCTTGCTGACCGCGGCGCTATTATCGGCCGCGCACTACTTGAGCGCGCGCTACGGCGAGCTGACCCTGGACCGCATGCATGGGCTGGCGCGGCCCATGCCCCTCTTTGCGACTCTATTGGCGCTACTGGTGATGTGTGCCATCGGAGTCTTTCCGCTGGGTCTTTTTTCGTCTTACCTGACGTTACTGCTGCGGCCCGGGATAACCATCTCGTGGGCCGTCGTTGTAATTGTGCTCACCTGGTTTTTCGCTTCCTGGTATCTCTTCAGAATGATGCAGCGGCTTCTCTTCGGCCCCCATCGCGAGGATGTTGCCTATGTCGACCTGGAGCCCCGTCAAGCGTTGGCTTTCGGCGCTGTCCTCCTGCTGCTCATCGTTTTGAGCTTCGCGCCGCGTTATCTATCGGCATCAAATCTAACCGCCAACGGGCTGCGCGCCGCTTTGGAGCATTACCGGTGGTAGCGCAAATCGCAGCGCCGTACAGCGAAGTGCAGCGCATGGAGCTGCGCGGGCAGATCCAGCTGGCCAGCGAGATCATCTCCTACTATTGGCCCATGCGCACCTTCGTGCATCACAATCCACTGCATGGACTAGAAGAGTTGCCTTTCGACGAAGCGGTTGAGCGCGGCGAACAGCATCGAGGCGGCAAGGGCTATCTGCCCTTGGCCCTGTTCCGCGACTACTATCGCTCCGGCAGAATTCAGCGGCGTCACCTCGACGAAGCCCTGAAATTCCAAGTCACACCGGCGACCATCGAATGCGAGGGCCGCGCGATCTCGCACCTGGAAGTCTTGCGGGCTCAGCTGCTGCACAGTCTCCCGGCGCCCGCTAAAGATCGGCTCGACGACTTGCTCAAGAACCATCCAGATCACAAAGTGATCTCGGCGCTGGCAACTCAACTCGAAGCTTCGCTGCCGCCTCGAACCCAAAGGCCGGCATCAAGCCGCGCTGAAACGTTATCGAGCTGGTGCGACCGCACCTTCGGCACCCAGATCACCGAGCAAATTAACCGCGAATTGATCAAATGGTGCGAAGCGTTTTTGGACGAAGGCCACGCCACCTGGGCCATGCCTCGCCGCGAGGAAGGGTTCTATCACGCCTGGAAATATCTAGCGCAGCGCGAGTGGTCGCCCTGCGGCATCGACAACAATCAGGAAAAGATTGACGACCTGTCGCCGCGTCCCGAAGACGCGCTGCTCGAAAGTCTAGCGGCGCTCGGCATCGCCGCCCCGGCATGGCAGGACTATCTGTCACTTCACCTTGCAGCGCTGTCCGGCTGGGCCGGTTTCATCAAGTGGCGCGCCGATCAGACAGAGTACGACTGGCAGCGCGCTTTCCCGATTGACCTCGTCGAATATCTCGCGGTGCGTCTATGGTACGAGCGCGAATTGGTGCAGATGACCTGGGAAAACAACCTAGGAGTCACCGGCAGCATCGACGCCCTCCGCGCTCGGTTCGCTTCGGAAGCTGCTCTAAGCGCAACGCCTGCAGACAGGAGCGAAATTGACAGACCCGGCGCTTTGAGTGCCGCCTGGCGCTTGGTCGCGTTGGCACGGGCATTGGAGCTTGAGCCTGCGTCCCTGGCCAACAGCGCGAGCGATCACCTATCGACTCTGCTCCAATGGCTCGAAAGCTTCGCCGAACCGCAACAGGGAGGGGTTTGGCTGCGGGCTTTCGAGGCGGGCTACCGTGAGGCGCTGATCGAGAGGGTCAGCGCCAGCCAGGCTTTGAACTCAGACCCAAACTCGCCGCACCGCTCCGCGCCACAATCAGACACGCCGGGCGACTTTACGGTTCGCCCGCAAGCCCAGTTAGTGTGTTGCATCGACGTGCGCTCCGAGCCGCTGCGGCGCCACTTCGAAGCGACCGGCGACTATGAAACCTTTGGCTTCGCCGGTTTTTTCGCCGTTGCCATCCGCCATCGATCGCTTAACAGCGAGCGGGAAACCGACCAGTTTCCGGTGATCTTGAAAAGCAAGAATCTGGTGCGCGAAATACCGCGCAGCTATCAGGGTCAGTATCTGATGCGGCTGCAGCACCGCGAACGGTTAGTCGAAGCCGGTCATACCTTGCTCTACGATCTTAAAGGCAACGTGATCACACCCTACGTCATGATCGAATCGCTCGGTTGGTTTTACAGCCTGCCGATGTTTGGCAAGACGCTCTTCCCCAACTGGTATGGCAAGGCGACCGAATGGCTGCGCCATAAACTGGTACCGCCGGTGGCAACCACGCTGACGGTGGACAAACTCTCGCGCCAAGAAGTCGAAGAGATGATCGCCAGCGAGCAGCGCGCGACGACGCGCCGTGCGCTGCAAGAAAAGTTTGGCGAGCGCAATCTCAATCTTTCGCTCGAGCGGCTGGAGTTTTTGCGCCGCCGCGCGCTCGACGAGGCGAGTGCTGGCGAACCGTCGCCCCAGGCACGTTCTACCGCGCTTTCTCCTGAAGAAGAGACCCACTTCGTCGAAGACTTGCGGCGCGACTACGGCATCAACGAAGGCGCGGCTTTCGCGCGCATGGAGCGCATCACCCGCACCGGCTTCACGCTGAACGAGCAGGTGCTCACCGTCGAGACCGCGCTGCGCATGATGGGCCTGGTGCGCAATTTTGCCCGCCTCGTGCTGCTCTGCGGCCATGGCAGCGCCTCGGAGAACAACCCCTTCGAAGCAGCGCTCGATTGCGGCGCCTGCGGCGGCAACCCGGGCAAGCCCAACGCCCGCGTGTTGGCGACCATGGCCAACAAACCTTTAGTGCGGCAGCAGCTGGCGAAGAACGGCATTGCGATTCCGCCGGATACCTATTTCATTGCCGGCCAACATAACACGACGACCGACGACGTGGAGCTTTTCGATCTCGAGGACCTGCCGCCAACGCATAGAAAAGATGTCGTGCAGCTAATTCGCGATTTTGCCCGCGCGGGGGAGTTGAGCAGTCAGGAACGCTGCGCCCGCTTTCCCGAGATCGGCAGGAAGTTGCACAGCCCCAAGGCTAAGCGGCTGGTGCGCCGGCGCAGCAACGACTGGAGCCAGGTGCGGCCGGAGTGGGGTCTATCGCGCAACGCCGCGTTTATCATCGGGCGGCGCGCGCTGACCCGCGGTATCGATCTTGAGGGGCGCGTTTTTCTCCATTCCTATGATTACCGCGAAGATCGCGACGGCCGGCTCCTGGAGGCAATCATGAATGGCCCGCAGATCGTCGCCCAGTGGATTAACATGGAGCATTACT
The DNA here is from genome assembly GCA_016874755.1 of Deltaproteobacteria bacterium. Lineage (NCBI taxonomy): Bacteria > Pseudomonadati > Myxococcota > Myxococcia > Deltaproteobacteria bacterium. The sequence continues at coordinate 5,931 of VGTH01000085.1, forward strand.
TTTCAACGGTCGATCACGACGTCTACGGCGGCGGCAGCAAGATCTATCACAACGTCGCGGGCCGCATCGCGGTCATGTCCGGCCCGCAAAGCGACCTGCGCACCGGCCTCGCCTGGCAGACGGTCATGAGCGGGTCGCGTCCCTATCACGAAGCGATGCGCCTATTCACATTGATCGAGGCGCCGCGCGAGCGCATCGAGGCGATCGTCGATCGCCAGCGACCTCTGCGCCGCCTTTACGATAACGAGTGGCTGCACTTGATTGCCATCGAACCGAAAGAACATGCTTTCCATGCGTATGTGCCAAGACAAGGCTGGCAACCCATCGACCGGCCCAAAACCAAAGGAGGACGGACATGAGCGACCTGACGCTTCACGCGATGAAAGAGATCAGGATCATCATCGAAGGCGAGCAGCTGAAATTCGCCACCGACTTGCTGGACAAAAAAGCCACCGGCTACACCATCATCCACAACATCTCCGGCAAGGGCCATCACGGCTTTCACACATCGCACACGATGTTCAATGAGATGGACAGCATTGTCATGCTCATGACTGTCGTGGCGCCGGAAAATGTCGAGCCGATTTTGGCGGGATTGAAGCCGCTGTTCGCCAAACACACGGGCGTTATGTTCGTCTCCGACGTGGCCGTGAGCCGGCTAGAGTACTTTTCGACGCCGGCCAAAGAAACCTAAGCGGCGGTGGATGGGCGCTGGCAGGTTGCTGAACGAATTCTTCTCAATGACCTCAACCTAAGATCCGTTCGCCCCTTCGGCAGGCTCAGGGCAGGCTCTGAGCCAGTCGAAGGGCTCCGAAGAGCTTTTCAGGAGCCCGCTAGGCTAGACCAACATCGTCAGGGCCGCCGCGGCCAACCCTAGCCTCTATGTTGCCATGGCATTGGCGATTACCTTTCCGTTTAATGTGTCGCAGAGCTTGCGGCTGCGTGACCTGCAAATTGCCTCTAACCTGGTCCAGTTTGCCCAGACTGACCGCGCGGTAGATCATCGCCTCACAGCTA
>VGTH01000086.1 GCA_016874755.1 Deltaproteobacteria bacterium
GCTTTCGATGGAGGGTCGCTGGAGCTTTCACTGACGTCGACTTGTCGCTCCGGCGCAATTTTTTGGCGAACCCGGTAGCCTGCTTGTCCGCTCGGGCAGCTTCCGCGTAGTAACCGGCGCAGCCCCAAGGCACCAACTGTTATGGGATCGACCAACGAGCGAATATCCGCCACGTGTTGCTGTCTCTGGCGCAGTGATCAGCCCCCCTCGAGTGGCCCGGGTTGAATGTTAGTGCATGGGCGGCCTCGGCGCCAGCGCGGGCGGCAAATCCGGCTGTGGTAGCGCAGCCGCCCGCGCGGACTGCTGAATGAAGACCTCCGGGGGGCTTTGTCACGTTGTTGGCGTTCAGTTGCGGTGAATGTAGCGGGCAACAGGCGTCATGCATCGGCGGATGCTTCTAACCAAGTGCGGAATGAACCGGCGCGAAGCTCCTTGAAATGCGGTCGGCGCAGCAGATGACGTTGATGGGTGAATGCGTTGAATGTGGCGGCATGGATGGCGAGGAAACGTTTGGGCTGAGCCGGGTGATTTGAATCGCTGCAGTTTTCGTTCTCGGCATCGTATCAGCTGATGCGAGTTCTCCGCCCTGTTGTTTGCTCGCAAGCCCCGATCGTGCTCAGCCGTGAGCCCGATCGCGCGGAACGCTGCCGGATAGGATCGCAGTCGGTCGGTCACAACCCGGCTCGGCGCAAAGCCGTGCTTCGTAAGCAATTTAACAATGAGTTTCTTTGCGGTTTGTGCATTCCGTCTGGATGAGCAAATCCAGCACCTCACCCTCGTTGTCGACCGCCCTCCAGAGCCAGTATTTACCGCCGCGGATCGAAATCACCATTTCATCGAGGTGTCAATCGGCTTCCAAATTTGACCCTCGTATTGCCTCATCTGAGGATGTTACCCGGCTGGCGGTGACGTGATGTTGGCTGATCGGTTTACGGTGAGGGCGGCTGGAACAGAAAGAGGGTCTGTGGGTGGGCCGGGCCCTTCGCAGCCCGAGCCCTCCACAGACCCGGGCAGTTGGCCACCGATTCTGGCTCCTTCTGCCGCCGCTGCGACCAATCTCTGAGCGGTGCTCTTCCGCAAGGCTCGCAACAGCCGCTGGACAATCGAATGCTGCTTTAGGCCGAACCGATCTGGATCGCGCTCGGCCAAGCGGCGGACGATGGCTATCGCAGTCAGTTGAGGTTCTACAGCAAGCCAGTTTTCAATCGTTGTCAGGTAAGGATCAAGCTTGGAAGGCATGCGAACCCGCTTCTTGTAGCGCCCTTGCGCCGCTGGTGCGTTCCACGCGGCTCGCCGACCTCGACTGCTTTACCGAGCACCTTTACAAAAACGGTTGCATCCGATGCTGATAGTGCAAACGACACTGCTGTCTTGCCGGCACGTCGATCGACACGATTGCCAAGATCCTGCTGAGCCGCCCGTATCTCGGTCAGCAGTGCCACGGGATCGAGTGTCCGATACTGATCGCGCAGACGCTTCTTGACGGCTTTAGCGACCTTCGGATGCTCCAAGGCTCGCTCATAGGGCGTCGATGGACTATGGTAGCGCTTTATCACCTTGGCGCCTTCCCGCCGCTTCTCCTTCAGCTTGAACGACGGCTGGAAGAAGTTGACGTAGAGTCGGGCCGCCGCATAAAGCCGGGCCATCACACGCGCCGTCTCGACGCCGTCAAAGCGGCCGTAACCCGTCAGTCGGCGGACAACCGCGCCGTTCTTTTGCTCGACGAACGCCTGGTCGTTCTTCTTGTAGGCACGCGAGCGCGTCACCTCCAGGTTCTGCTTCCGGCACCACGGCACGACGACCTCATTCATGAACGCGCTGTCGTTGTCGAAATCCACGCCGCGCAATAGCCATGGGAATAAGCTCTGTGCACGCTTGATAGCCTCGACGACAAGACTGCCATCGCGCGTCACCAGCGGCAGACATTCCGTCCACCCCGTCGCCACGTCCACCATCGTCAGCGTCTGGATGAACGAGCCTGCGACTGACGTGCCGCCGTGCGCCACCATGTCGACCTCGCAAAAGCCAGGCATCGGTTCCTTCCAGTCGCTGAACGTGCGGATCGGAACCTCCCGCCTGATCGCCGAGTAGAACCCGACACGACGACGGCGGCCGCCTGCAGCTGCGATCTTTATGTCGATGAGCTGCCTGTCTATGGTAGCGGCACTGATGGCAAGCACATGTGCGCGGTCCGTCGCGCCGAGCTTCAGGCGACCGTGCCGCTCAAGAGCCGGCAGCAGCTTCGGGATCATCACGACGAGTCGCTTGCCGCAAAAACGATCCGAAGCCTCCCACAGCACCACTACTGCATCGGTGACTGTTGCGCCGTATTTGCGCTTGCGAGGGGCGCATCGCTTCGCCGCGCCACGTTCTCGAAGAGCACGGATCGCGTGCTTGCGATGCCAGCCCACCGTCCGGCACAGCTCGTCCAAGATGCGTCCCTTCTCCACCCGCCCCGCCGACCGGTAGCGCTCTGCCACCGCCGACAATACCTCGCGCCGCGCGCCCATGCTGATCGTTCCCGCCATGAGCGCCACCGATCCGATTCGGTGACGCCGACCTAGTCATCGGCGGCAACTTGTTCAGTAACATTCCCGATGAGGCAATGCGGGTCAAAATTGCACGCCGAAACACAGCTTAAACGATATCGGTCTCGTCCGATGATGCTTATCGGCGACGAACCGCAGAGCTATCCGAGTTACCGTGACATTGCCGCCGCACCTGATGACCAAGGCTGGTCAAGCGCACGCCAGTCCTGCGATGCCCGCACCGATGATTCCATCCGCATAATGAAAAACTCTGCACAAACCGCCAAACGATCGTCTCGGGCCTACCTGGACGATTAATGTGCCTCACAGGAACCGAAAAAGGACGTATCCCGCGGCAATAAGCTGGATAAAATTAAGGACAACCGAGAGCCCATGAAGACGGCCGAAGCGTCCTTTCGCTTCAGTATTCCCCTGTAACTGCTCGTCGCGCGCAGCATTTATCCGGGGCATCAGCACCTGACGCGCATAAATAGCGACAGCGGAGATAGCAAAAGCCAGCGCTGCCGACCAAGAATCCGACAGCAACAGAATTGCACCGCTCAAGCCACCGGTGACGATAACGAACAAATAGTACCAGGGAAATGCGGCTCGGATGAAATGGCCCGCATCCTCGCTCGGTAGGGCGTGAAATATAATTGGCGCGAAACCGAAGGAATACAACATCATTCCCCCGAAAAGTGTCGAAACCAAAATGAAAAGTGTCGAAACCAAAATCAAGGCGGCAAACTCAATCATCGGCCGAATTCCGCGTGGGGATGTTTTTAATCGAGTTTATCGAGAAAAGCGTCCGCTTCGGCGAGTATCTCTGCTTCGCGTCTTCGCGACCATCCGGCAAGATTACGATAAGGCAACGCCATCCGCGGGTTATCTGAAAGCCGGTCTTTCTGTCGGATTAAAAAGGCCCAGTAAAGGTAATTGAAAGGGCATGCCTTTGGCCCGGTCTTTTGCTCCACGTCGTAGGTGCAGCCGGCGCAAAAATCCGACATCCGGTCGATATAGGCTCCCGAAGCGGCATAGGGCTTGGACGCCATCTGCCCGCCATCCGCGAAGACCGCCATGCCGAGCGTGTTGGGCATCTCTACCCACTCAAACGCATCAGCGTAAACGGCCAGGTACCAGCGTTCGATTTGCCGCGGCGCGATGCCAGCCAGCAGGGCAAAGTTGCCGGTCACCATCAGCCGCTGAATATGGTGAGAATAGGCGTGTTTCGCCGTGCTGCCGATCGCCTCGCGGAGACACCGCATGTCGGTGGCGCCGGTCCAATAGAACGCCGGCAGATTGCGGGTCGCATGCAGTGCATTTTTATCCGCATAGCTCGGCATGAGGGTCCAGTAGACGCCCCGAACATATTCACGCCAGCCCAGAATTTGGCGTACGAAACCCTCCACGGCGTTCAGAGGCGCCCCGCCTGACCTCCACGCCGCTTCCGCTGCCTGGCAAACTTCGAGGGGGGAAAGCAGCCCTAAGTTCAAAGCCGGCGCTAGCAGCGAATGATACAGAAATGGGGCGCCGGCTTTCATGGCGTCCTGATAATCGCCGAAGCGCGGCAGTCCATGTTCGACGAAATCGTCAAGCGCGCGGAGCGCATCAGACCGTGTCACCGGCCACCCGAATTCTTGAAGCTCGCCAAAATGATCGGAAAAGCGCCGTTCGACGAGCGCCATCACCGCTCGCGTCGTTTCGTCCGGCGAAAACCGCTGCCGCGCGGGTGCAACAGCACTTGCAGGAAGCCGCTTTCTGTTCGCGCGATCATAGTTCCATTCGCCGCCTGCTGGCTGATCGCCTTGCATGAGGAGCCCATGTTCGCGACGCATCTCGCGATAGAAATGTTCCATCCGCCAGCCGCGGCGCCCGGAAGCCCAGGCCGCGAACCGCGCACGGCTGGCGAAGAAACGATGATCGGAACGGATTTCAACCGGCAGGCCGGTAAGGGCTTCCCAGCCTTCGACCATCGCCTGGACACGCCATTCCGAAGGTTCCGTCACTAAAATGCGGCTCGGGCGATACCGCGCAACCGCGCGTTGGACCTCGGTTGTGAAGCTTCCGGTATTGTCGGACGCCTCGAGTCTTACATAGTCGACTGTCAAACCACGCTGGCGAAGCGTCTTGGCGAAATGGCGCATCGCCGCCAGCACTAGTACGATCTTCTGCTTGTGATGCCCGACGTAGGTGTTTTCTTCCAGCACTTCCATCATCAGGACGACGTCACGGCATGAATCGAGATCGTCCAGCGCGGACAGATCCAGAGACAGCTGGTCACCGAAAACAATTCTCAGGACAGTCATGACGGGGCCAGTCTAGGCGCCGACGCGGGTCGCGACGACGCAGCGCGGCAGCGATCCGAGCAATATTTCACGCTCACCCAGTTGCGCGCCCATTTCTTGCGCCAGACGAAGAGCCGACCGCAAACCGCGCAGAGCTTAGTCGGCAGTTTATCCTTACGACGCATTCGCGCCATGCGATCACCAAGGCACAGGCTGGCCGCGCCAGTCGAAAAACCCTCCGTTGGCGTCCGCCGTGAGTTGACCGATGACGGCAAGCAGATGATTCGTTGCAACAGCGGGATGATGTACCTGCAATCCGGTCGCCGCGAAGCCAGCGGACAGTGCTGTGGCGACTGTGCCCGGATGCAAGGCGACGCAAATAGCATCTGGAGATCTACGGGCCAACTCAATGGCCGCGGTCCGCACGAGCTGGTTGAGAGCCGCTTTAGACGCTCGATAGGAATACCACCCGCCCAGCCGATTGTCGCCGATGCTCCCCAATCGGGCGGACAGCGTTGCGAAGACCGCTTTGCCAGATCGCGGCAACCGCGGCAGCACATGCTTCATGATCAGCGCCGGCCCGATCGCATTCAGCGCAAAAGCGCGCGCGAGATTGGCCGCATCGAGTTGCCGCCAGCTCTTCTCGGGTGCTTGGCGATCATCATGCAGAAATCCCGTTGCATCGATTACCAGACGCAGCTCTCCCGGATCGGCGGCGCACGCCGCGGCATGCGCGAGACTGGTTTCGTCCAGAAGGTCGATCGCCGGCGAAGTGCTGCGACTGAACGAGACTACATGCTTGAATTTTCCCGTGGTCTGGATCGCTTCAACCAAGGCCCCTCCGATACCGCCGCCGGCGCCAAATATGGCTGCCACGCCGGGCTGAGGAAACGACCCTAGGTCAACCCTGGCAACCGTTGGGCTTTCAAGTTCAAATTGCCCTGTCACCAGACTTTCGACCTATCGACACCCTTAGGGTTGACGGAGCTAATGCCGCTGACTTCGGTAGCGTCCTGGCGCTGAATCGTCTAGCGTCCCTCGCCTGGATCGGCCGCTGTCACCGTCTCGCTAAAGACTTCGATTGCTACGCGCGAACCGTTATCGCCTTCATCCGTCTCGCCATGATTCGCATTGGCTCCGACGAGTCGCGGCAGATCACTCGTCATGGACCCGAAATTCGGGGATGGGCTCTAAGGTAAATTCCGCTCGATCGCAGATCGGAGTATTGGAACCGGTTGCATGTTCGCAAATGCAATATGGATGATATCTCCATCGACCTCAGTCAGAGTTCCGACCAAGCCACCAATCGTGACAACACGGTCACCCACCTTTAGCGTCTTCAAAAATTTGCTATGCGCGTTCATACGATTTAATTGAGGCACGACGAGAAACGCCATTGCTCCGATAAATACAAGAATAACAATAAGCCATGGGGCAAAATTCGCCATTGCTGGATTATCAAATTTTTGAATTCAAGTTGATCCTGACCGCTTAGACGCAGATCTAAATACCATTGCGGTGACGAAGGTCCCGATAGCCAATAGGATCAAATGGGCAACGACATAGGCGGGCAACCAAACCATGATGCCTGCCATGCTGCAGAAGATCAAAGACCACATGATCGCCAGCATCGTCATGATCTGAAATCTCTGCGCCGGCGGAATCTTCGCTAAAGGATTTCGAGTAGGATCCATAACTACTCGAAACCAATTTGGCATGTTTTTCACTTTCGTTCCCCGATAAAACCCAAATGCTATAGAGCCGACATTTCCCAACGGCCACGGATCGGCTTCCCGTCTTGGCGGCGTCTCTGTGAAAACAGTATACCGTGCTGTGACTGTTTGCAACAAGCCACCGCCAAAACCGAAGAAGCCCGGCCCCGGCCAGGCTTCCCCCGCCTACCCTTAAATTACCTCGAACCCGCATTACCCCGATGAACCACTGAGTTGCTGCTCGCCTTGGCCGATTCAGATATAAGATTCAGCAACTTATATCATT
>VGTH01000087.1 GCA_016874755.1 Deltaproteobacteria bacterium
TATCCTTTCCTGCCTGCGCCAACAGGCAGCCTTTCGTTTTTAGATTCGCGAAAGGGTACGCCTACCTATTTCCTATTTCCACACGCTTTGATCATAGCTCCAAGATCGCCGTATGTATCTTCTAAAGAGTTAAATGGACAATTTGACCCTGTTTGGTTATAAGCTAAACAGAGATTTGACCCTGTTTATTTCACCCCGTTTATTCCTTCGGTCATTTCCCCGTGTCGCCGAACCGGATCGGCTCGCCGGTCGGTCAACAGGATGTGCCGGAAAACCGTTTCGTAAAAAATCTCGCCGGCCGGCGCGGCGTGCCGATGGACATCGCCAAAGCCGTCGTCTTCATGGTTTCGGACGAATCGGAATTCATTTATGCGATCGACTTGCCGGTGGACGGCGGCGCCCTCGCGATCCTCGATTAGGGTCAAAGAATACAGGGCGGCAAAAGCGACGACAAAATATCTATCGTAGCGGCGGGTCTAAGACCCGCCCGCATTGCGTGATGGCATGCAGTCTGCGGTCAACGCGAAGGGCCCGCGAGTTCGGCAAATCCGGGTTCTGCGCTTTTGCTCGGCAGGAACACAATGATCAGTGCTTGGTGGCCGCGGCCGGGGCGACGATCTTCGAGAACGCCTGCTCGTTGGCTTTCTCCCATTCGACGCTGCGTAGCTGAGTGCGCACGCGGTTGAGCAAGTCGCGATTATTGACCGGCTTGGCGACAAATTCGCTGACGCCCAGCTCCATCGCTGCGGCGCGCGTGATCATATTGTCGCGAGCGGTGAGAAGAATGACCGGAATCTCGGGGGCGATCTTCTTCCGCTCCTGGCAGACTTGCAGGCCGTCCATCACCGGCATCATGACATCGAGGATGATCAGATCGATGGGCTGCTCGCGCACGATTTCTAAACACTGCGCGCCGCTGGAAGCCCCGATGCCGCAAAATTCATGCTTCGACAACAACAGAATCAGAAAATCGAGCACGCCCCTGTTGTCGTCGACCACCAGAATCGTCGGTTTTTCTGTTGTGATTTGATCCATAAGCTCCTCGGAAGCTAGACGCAGCGCTTTTTGCCCGACCCAGCGGTTGCTGGATAGGCGCTCAAAGTCTCTTCGAGCCCGCGCGTGTCTTTAACCGGGAACCATAAGGCTTTGGTTATTTGCTTCCGTACATGGCCGTCAGCATGGCTGATGGTCTTCCACATCGACGCCGAAGCCTGATTGGCATTTGGTTGCGCCCGGCAACCCGCCCCTGCCAGGATTGATAGCGCTCGATGAAGTTGTCGCCGCGATGATTCCCGGCAGCGAGCAATATCGCTACACCATCATTACCCATGCCGGTGAGTTTTGCGCTGCGGTCACTGCGGCTCAGGAGTGCGATTCGATTTTGAAAATCGATAAGCAAGCGACGGTCGCTTTCGATCCGGCGCGGGCGCATATCATTGAACGCAGATAGCAGCGCCATTGCCATTCCGCTGCACGCTTAGTACTATTTCCCTACGGAGATGAAACCCGCCCGAAATATCGCGACTCTCGCACGGACCATCTATTTGGGCAGCGCCTTTGCTCTCCTGTTTTTCCTCGCCGCGTCTGCACCCCACCGCGTACATCATACTTTCGAAGCTTTATTTGCCGCGCCGCAAAGCGCCGTTGCCCACAGCCATGATCACAACGCAGCACACCACCACGAACACGATCAAGGTCGCGAGCCAAATCCAGCATCTTCCGCGCAGCCCGACTGTGCGGTTTTAGCAGCGGCTCAGCAGAGCCATGTTGCAGCGGTGCAACACTTCGGGGTCACGCTGGTTCGAACCGTCGCCGCCCAAGAAACGGTGCCCCGAGCCTTCAGCGTCTCTCTCTACAATCTTTCGCCCTTTTCCCAACGCGCTCCACCGCTCGCCTAGCAACCGCTCCGCATCCGTACATTATAGCTACAGATCTGGCACGACTCTTTGCGCCCGACCTCCAGGTACGTTGGCTGAAAATAACTGCGCAAATGGTCGATTGGTGATTGTCGGCAACTGCCGCTTCGATCATCGGAGAGAGCTTATGAAAATCTTGCTCACGCGATCGAGCGTCGCGCTTTGCTGCGCGCTGCTCACTGGTTGCAGTGTTAGTTCCCCGAGCGTGCCAACCAATTCGGCCGCTCGGCTAATCGACTTTGGCCCCGAGCTTCGTTTCGGCAACAATAAAAAGAATCCCTCAACACCATTTTTGCGTTTCAGCCCCGACGCTCGCCTCTTTGTGATCTGGACCGAAGACCATGAAACGCCCTGGCCAGCGGGCAAAAGCCATTCCGCCCACGGATCGAAGTCAGGCGACCGCGCCTCGTCGCCGATGCGCAACGCCGTGCTTTCTTGGTCGAACGACGGCGGAAAAACTTGGTCGAATCCCAAACGCATCAACGACAAGGTCGAAGCCGTCCAAGGCGAAGAAAACGGCCCGAAGATCGCTTTCGCGCCGAACAACAAAGCTTTTATCGTCTGGTCGATTCCCGGCGGCAAAGGCGACAAGACGCGCGCCAACATTCGCTTTGCCATGGAGGATGGCGAAGGCGGTTTCACTCCGGCGCGCACGCTGAACGAAGTGAAAGACGCCGGTCGCTTTCCAATTATCGAGGCGATGCCGGACGGTAATTTTATCGTCGCCTGGATCGACCGGCGCATTGACAACCCCAAGCCGCGGCAATTGTATCTAATGAAGCTCGATCCACGCGGCCAATCATTGACGAAAAACTATCAAGTTGGTCAAGGCTTATGTGAGTGCTGCAAGCTCGGCATCAATTTCGCCGACGGCGGCAAGACCGTCTATATGGTCGACCGCGAGGTTGACGACAACAAGATTCGTAATCATGTGCTCCGCAAATCGATCGATGGCGGCGCCAGCTTCGCCGCGCCGGTGGAAATCAGCAACGACGGCTGGCAAGTGCCCTCCTGCCCGCACTCCGGACCAAGCATCGGCAGTGACCGGCGCGGCCGCTTGCACGTAAGCTGGTTCACTCAAGGCCGCGCGGAAGCGGAAGCAGGTATCTATTACAGCGTGTTAAAAGATGGCGGGGAAACCTTCGCGCCACGGACAATGATTCACGGCAACACCGCACCGGAAACGCTTTACAACAATCTGGTGGTCGGCAACGACGACACGGTGTACTTCGCCTGGACCAACCTCGATGCCAGCAATCGCGCCCAAGTCTATATGCGCACCCTGGCTCCGGACGGCCAAACCTGGGGCGCGATCCAGCAAATCAGCAATGCCAAAGGCAACGCCAGCCGCGCGGCGCTCGCGCTCAAAGGCAATCAATTGCACATCGCCTGGACGGAAATCGACGGCGAAGACTCGCGGGTAGTCTTCAGAAGTGCGCAGGTAAGCCAATGAAGACATTAGCGCTCGTAACCCGCTTGATCCGGCGCATTCCCCCCTTTGAAAAAGGGGGGCGAGGGGGGATTTTTCTTTCCGCTCAAGGCGCAAATCCCCCTCAATCCCCCTTTTTCAAAGGGGGAAAAATCTCCAAATTTCGCAGCGCGGCAGCCACTTGCGCTATCGCAACGATTCTTCAAACGAACGCGATTCACGCCCAACACGTCCACACGCCACCACCAAGCGTCGCCCCCACCATCGGCTCCGCAGCGGTCCCATTCGAACTCAAGACGCTTGACGGCAAAGCCGCCGGTTTGGAAACATTTCGCGGCAAACCGCTGGTTCTCAACTTCTTCGCCAGTTGGTGCGACCCCTGCCGCGAAGAGATGCCCCAACTCAATGAAATGGCCGCTAGCGCCGCCGGTCGATATCACCTCTTTGGCGTCGCCGTGGAAGACACCCGCGCCGCGATGACGGAATTTGTCAATGAAGCCAAAATCACCTTTCCGGTGGCCCTCGATCCGAACAGCACGGTCAAGCGCCGTTATCGCATTTTCGGCCCGCCGGCGACGTTTTTTATCGATAGCCAAGGCGTGATTCGCGACGTGGTCCTCGGACCGCTCACAGCCGAGCGCGCCAAACAGGCCCTGAAGAAAGTCGGCGCCTCTCGTTAAGACAACCGTGCCCGCTGTCTTCTCTCATATTGCCTCGATCACGGTCGGGTTCTTTGCGCTTTTTCTGATCGCCTCGCCGCCGCACCGCGTCCACCATTTTTTTGAACAGCAGGTGGCAAGCGATGATCGTCACCAGCCTCACGATCACGAGCAGGGCCCCGATCACGAGCAGCCCGCGCAACCCAAGTCGCCGGATTGCGGTCTCCAGACCGCCGCGCAGAGCATCCACGCCACCTTGGTAACGGCAGCAGCCCCTATTGCCATCGAGCTGCTACATTCCCCATCGGCGGTGCGAAACTCTCGGCTAATTTCAACACTTCGCGAATCGCCGCGTCATTCGCGCGCACCGCCCACCGCTTTCTAGTCCGCAGCTTCATGACTGGGAATATTTCCGCTGAACTTTTGCAAGTGCGAAAGCTTTCGCAAGAGTTGGGCACAGGACTAATTTTTTCTGGAGGATTCCACGCAAGCTAGTATAGTTGCAGCACTATTTTTTTTGCCGTAACGCTCCGCACCGCTTTGATCGCCGCTCAAGAACAGCAGCCCATCACGTTGCGTTTCGCCGGCGCCGTCAACGGCGCCGCCTTTGAATGCGGCAAGAACTATTCGAATATCGGCACCACCAAGTCGACGATCACACCGAGCGACTTCCGCTTTTTCGTTTCGGCAGTCGAATTGCTGACGCAAGAAGGCAAAGCCGTGGGTGGCAGTGTCCATGGCGACATCTTTCGCACCGACGGCTACAATCTCGTGCTGCGCCGCGGACCGGTCGACAAACCGGCCAATTTCGAATCCAACAGCGGCGGCGCCAAGCTGAGCTGGAAGCCCAACGACAAACTGTCGAGCTTTTTCGACTTGAGATGCGTTTTTGCTCGGCGCGAGGTTTAGTATCTGTCGGATAGCGCATTCTCGGCCCCTAAGGCCGCACAAATACTTCTTTCAACGATTTCAGGAGGGACACATGCAACAACGCCATCTACTTAGGATCGCGACTTTCTCATTCGCCTGGCTTCTCGCCGCCTCGCCAGTGCCGGCGCAGCACGAGCGCCGCGAAAAGAGCAAAGGGCACAATCATCATCAGCGGTTCGACGATCCGGCGAAATGGTCGAAGTCGTTCGACGATCCAGCGCGCGATGCTTGGCAAAAACCAGAGGAGGTGATCCGCTCGCTCGCACTGAAGGCCGACACGCGCATCGCCGACATCGGCGCGGGCACCGGTTATTTCACGGTTCGGCTCGCTAAATCGGTGCCCGGCGGTCAGGTTTTTGCAGTGGACATCGAGCGAAAGATGGTCGAACACATAGAATCGCGCGCTAAGGAGAGCGGCCTCTTGAACGTGTGCGGCGTAGTCGCGCGCGAAACCTCGGCAAATTTGCCGGAGCCTGTCGATCTGGCGCTGCTGGTGAATTCCTACCACCACATCGATGCGCGGACGGCTTATATGCGCGATCTCGCCGCTTCATTGCGTCCCGGCGGGCGGGTCGCCATCATTGAAGCGCGGCCGGAAGCTGAACAAGGGCCGCCAAAGCACTTCCGGTTGCCAGTCGCTCGAATCGACGAAGAAATGGCAGCTGCCGGATACCGGCGCATAGCGAAGCACGATTTTCTGCCGCGGCAAAATCTTCTCGTCTACGATCGGTCGCAGCGCTAGTTCGACCAGCATCGGCAGAGCAAAAGCCTCGTATCAGTGTCTGTTATTGGGGGCTTCAACGTCGGCGCTGCACTGAGCTACGGCATCGATTTGGGCACGGAATATCGTCCCCCTTCGACGCGGAGTCTGTCGTTCAAGAAGAGCGGCTCCTGCCGATCGTCGCGCGCCGTCGGGTGATAGACGGCTCCGGAGCAATCCAGTCGTAGGAGACGGGCCATGCGAGAGTGCTGTAATAGGATAATAAGTCTAAGTAAAGGCCCTATTAATTTCCTATTAATTTTTACGGTCAATAATTGGCCCCAAGCCCAAAGTAGCGGCCGTCGTTGGCGCGCACGACGTCGTCCTGGCTTGAGGGAGCAGTGAGCGGCGCAACGGTTTTGCCGTCGGCGCCCTTGCTATAGAGATCGAAATCCGAATTGATCGGCACAAGATTTTTGTCCTTGCGCATGTTGTGCCCTTGGACTTTGTGTCGGCCCCTTCGATCTTCAGATACTCGTAAGCGTTGCCCCGACGAGTCGTTTAGACTGAGCGCGGGGATATCCGTGAGTGCGCTTGGATAGGTCTCGTTCGACGATTTGTAGGCTTGAATCTTGTTGTCGAGAACGCGGAGGTCGTTGATCGCGATATTTACCCTCTGTTGATCACGATATTTGTTAAACGCCGGGATCACAAATCGCCGTTAGTGCGCCGAGGATGGTTATAGCTACCAGCAGCTCAATAAGCGTAAACGCTTCGCTATCCCTCTTTACCACGTTTTTTCGGGGTTCTGTGTTTTTCTTGGGGGGGGGGGGGCAAGTG
>VGTH01000088.1 GCA_016874755.1 Deltaproteobacteria bacterium
AGACCAAAGAGCCGATCGCCAAAGAAGCGGCGCGCGAAACCAAAGCTGAGGCGGGCTCTGAATCGGGATCGCTCGACAATGTTCGTGAGCGGATCATGCAAGCGGCGGCGGAGCGGGCGAAAAATCGAAACGAAAGCGCGCAGAAATCGTCTAAAGGAGAAGGCGGTGGCAGTGGTGGGCCGGGGGAAGGTGAGGGCGCTGCCGGGTTGGGAAAGGGCGGACGCGGCGGTGGTATGGAACATTCGATCTATCGCAACCGCATGCTTGAAACAATCAAAGAAAATTGGGCTTGGCCTGGTCGCGGCAACATCAAAGTTGAAGTTTACTTCTCGATAAAGGCGAACGGTGAGATTGCCGGTTTAAAAGTGGTGCAAACCTCCGGCGATGCATCCTTTGACGAGTCGGTCTTGCGGGCGGTGCGGAAGTCCAGCCCCTTGCCGCCGCCGCCCGAGGGCTTTTCCAACTTTTGGCTCACCGCGCGCCCGCAGGATTTGGGAGCTTGATCTATGTCTCGGCATCTGACGGCCATTTTTCTGTTGATGTTTGTTCTCCACGGTGGGAGCTGGGCGCAGACCAAGGGCGACGATGGCAGTGCGACGCAACGCGGTGAAATCGTCGGCCAGGGCGGCACCAAATTTCCCATCGCGGTGGCCGCGCTGCGCAATCTCGGTGGCGGCGCTGACAACAGTCGGCTGTCGGACGGCATCGCCGACGCCATCGTGCACGATCTAGAACTCTCGGGTTGGTTCAAAGTGATCGATCGCGCAATGCATATCGAGCATCCGCAAAAAAGCGGTATTACCCTCGGTGGATTCGACTTCAAGGACTGGTCGACCGTCGGCGCCGAAGGTCTGGTCAAAGGCGGTTTTGCCGTGCAGGGGGATGATGTGACGGTGGAGCTGCGGCTTTTCGATGTCTTCCAGAGTAAGGAGCGGATCGGCAAACGCTATACCGATCCGATACGACAGTATCGCCGCATCGCCCACAAGTTCGCCGATGAGATCATCAATCAGTTCACCGGCATCCCGGGCATTTTTAATACGCGCATCGCTTACGTGTCGACCAGCGGCGGACGCTTCAAAGAAATTTTTGTTTCGCATCTGGACGGCAGCGAAAAATTTCAGGTGACCAAGAACCGCACGATCAATCTGTCGCCGTCGTGGACCAGCGACGGTAAATCGGTGATCTACACTTCGTATAAAGACCGCTCGCCAAACCTTTACCATTTTGAATTGTACAGCGGCAAAGAAGCGAAATGGGCAGCACGCAATGGTAAATATTTGAGCGGCAAGCTGTCACCCGACGGTCAGCATGTGGCTGCAACGTTGGAGGTCGGTGGTAACACCAACCTTGTGTTGCTGGATCGCAACGGCAATCCCATCCGTCAGCTCACCAGTGATCCGGGCATTGAAGTGTCGCCGTCTTGGTCGCCAGACAGCAAGCAGTTGGTTTTCGTCTCGGATCGCGCCGGCTCGCCGCAGCTCTATGTTTTCGAACTGGCCAGCGGCAAATCGCGGCGGCTGACCTATTCCGGCAACTATAATACTGCGCCTGAATGGTCGCCGCGCGGCGATCGGATTGCGTACACGGGGCGGGTCGGCAGCCGTTTTGCGATTTTTACCATCAGCGCCGAGGGCGGTGAGCCACGCAAGTTGACCTCCGAAGCGGCCGATAGCGAAGATCCGACCTGGTCGCCGGATGGCCGGTTTATCGCCTTCTCTTCGAATCGCGCCGGCAGGAGGCATCTCTATGTCATGCAGTCGAGCGGGGACAATCAGCGACGTTTGACAGGCTCTGACGGCGATGATACAAAACCGAGCTGGTCCCCGCGCTTAGAATAGTTTATTAATTTATCAGTTCATATTCCTATTGTCCTTAACGTGATGTTTACGGAGGGACCCATTCATGACGCAATTTAAAATGTCGTGCTACCTGTTCGCAGGAGCGCTTTTTCTCGCCGCGGGATGCGCTCCGAGCACCACCTCTCGACCCGATACTTCGATAACCCCCGGGGCGCCTGCGACGGGAGCAGGTGGCAGCAAGAGCGGTAGCGTCGGCGAAGGGCAACGTGGCGCAACCAAAGAATCCAACACTGGGCCGACTGCTTCGAGCCTCGATCAGCTGCGGGAAGGCAAGTCGAGCGCTACGGCTCCGACGAGCCCACTTAAAGATGTTTACTTCGACTACGATCGTTACGATCTGCGCGGCGATGCGCGCGAGACGCTTAGGGTCAACGCCGACTGGCTGAAAAGCAACCCGGCGGCGCGGGTCGAGATCGAAGGTCATTGCGACGACCGCGGCACTAACGAATATAACCTAGCCTTGGGCGCCAAGCGGGCCCAGTCCGCCAAGGACTATTTGGCTACGTTGGGTATCTCGGCCGAGCGTCTCTCGACGATCAGCTACGGGGCGGAGATTCCGGTTTGCAAAGACCAAAGCGAAGGCTGCTGGCGGCAAAATCGCCGAGCTCGCTTTGTGGTTCTACCAGCTAGGCCGGCATCCTGAGCGATTTCAATGCGAGAACAACCATGAATCAACGAACCATCATCGTTGCGCTTGTGCTCGCGGGCGGATTCTTCGGCTGCGTTCATCCGCAACAACTCGAAATCATCGAGCGTGAACAACGGCGCCTGCGCAGCGACATCGGCGCGGTGCAAACCGAGTTGGAGTCGGTGCGCGGCAATCTCGCCGACACGCGGGCGAATATGCAGCCCATGCAGCGCGATTTGAATGCCGTCAAAGAGCGGATTGAGGAAGCGAGTGTGAAGATGGGCAAGCAGATCGGCCAGTCGAGTCGTGAGGGCGATCAGCGAGTTAAGAGTTTAGAAGCACGGCTGGCGAAACTGGAGGAAGAGTCCAAAACCCAGGCCGAGTTACTCAAAAGCCGCGACGAGGAAATCAAGAAACTAAAAGAGGCCGCTGCGCAGGAAGCTCAGAAGGTGGCAAGCGCGCCGTCGCCCAGCGAAGGGCTCGCGGAGGCCAGCAAAGCCGAAAATGAAGCGGTGCGCAAAGACTATGAAACCGCCTGGTCAGCCTTCGATAAAAAAGATTACAAGGCCGCGGCGGGTCGGTTCCGCGAGTTCGTCAAGAAAAATCCCAAAAGCAAGCTTGCCGGTAACGCTCAATACTGGCTCGGCGAGTCACATTACGGGCTGCGCGAGTTCGATCAGGCGATCATCGAGTTCGATGCGGTGCGCCGGCGCTTTCCGCAAAGCGAAAAAGTTCCCGCGGCCCTGCTGAAGCAAGGCTTTGCCTTCGCTGAGTTGGGCGAGAAGCTGAACGCCCGGCTGGTCCTCCAAGAGGTGGTGGAAAAATATCCGCAGGCGCCCGAGGCGGCGCGGGCCAAGCAGCGGCTCAAATCCCTCGAATCTTAACAGCACACCCGGGGCGAACGCCGGTGTGGTTTGGCATCGGCTCGACAGGTGCGCGGTTTTCGATTACGACTCATGCTGATGCAAATCGTTCGTGACATCCGCGCCGGGGGGCTGTCGCTTTCCGGCTCCGTTGTGACCTTAGGAAACTTCGATGGTGTCCATGTCGGCCACCAAGCGTTGCTGCAAAATACCATCGGCGATGCGCGCGCCCAAAACGTGCCGGCGGTGGTGTTCACTTTCGATCCGCATCCGCTGCGTTTCTTTGCGCCTGAGCGCGCGCCGAAATTGTTGTTGGCGATGGACGATAAGATGGCGCTGTTTGAGTCGGCGGGCATCGATCTTACGGTGCTCCAATTATTCGACGCTGGTTTCGCTAATATGGCCGCTGTGGATTTCGTCCGTTCGGTTCTGCTGAAAGATCTCAAGCTGCGAAAAATCTGGGCGGGTAGAGACCTGCGCTTCGGCAAGGCGCGGTTGGGCACGGTCGATGCTCTCCAGGTTTGGGGGCGCGAGTTGGGCTTCGAGGTTGGCACGGTGGATCCGGTGTTGATCGGCGGAGAGCGAGTGAGCAGCTCGCGTATTCGCGAGTTGATCGACGCTGGGCGAGTCGATGAAGCAGCGCCCTTGCTCGGGCGTTATCATTTCGTATCCGGCAAAGTCGTTGCCGGCGCGCGGCGTGGCCGCCAGTTGGGCTTTCCGACGGCCAACATTGAAAGCCGCACCGAGGTGCTGCCCGCGGACGGCATCTATGCGACTTTTATCGAGGTGGCGGGGCAGCGTTGGCCAAGCGCGAGCAGCATCGGTCACAACCCGACCTTCGGCGCGGGACCGAGGACAGTGGAAACTTTCATCTTTGATTTTGACCGCGACATCTACAATCAAGAAGTAAAGCTTTGCTTCGTCAAACGATTGCGCGGCGAAGAGAACTTTCCGTCTGTGGAAGCTTTAATTGGGCAAATCGAGCGCGACGTCAGCGCCGCCAAGGCGATTCTCACCCAAGGTAGCTGAGGCGATCATGCACGTCGTCACGGTGCCTGCCAACGCCGATGGTATGCGGCTCGACCGCTTTCTGACCGAGTACTTCGAAGAGTCAGAGCCGGCGTCGACCAGCCGTGCCGCGGTGCAGAAGTTGATCGCCGGGGGGTTGGTAAAACTCAACAAGCAGACGGTGAAGCCAAGTGCGCGGTTGCGCCCTGCGGACCTGGTCGAGATCGGCAAACTGGCCGCAAACCCATCGTCCCTGGCGGCGCAGGATCTGCCCCTCGCGGTTTTGTTTGAAGACCCGGATATTATCGTCGTCAATAAAGCAGCGGGAATGGTCGTGCATCCCGCGGCCGGTCAGACCGAGGGCACTTTGGTCAACGCACTGCTGCATCACTGCCCAAGCCTGGAAGGTATCGGCGGCGAGCGGCGTCCCGGTATCGTCCATCGTCTCGACAAGGATACTTCTGGCGTCATGGTGGTGGCGAAGAACGCTTCAGCATTGGAGAGTCTGGCGCGCCAGTTTCGCGAGCGTACCGTAGCAAAGGAGTACCTTGCGCTGGTCTGGGGCTGGCTGCCAGGGGAGCGAGGCACGGTCGATCGAGCCGTTGGCCGCCATCGTTCGGACCGAAAGAAAATGTCGAGCCTCTTTGCTTTGCCGCACAAGCGCAACGCAGTGACCGAATGGCAGGTTGAGGCGCGGTTCCGTTTAGGCGGAGAGGCAATGAGTTTACTGCGCCTAAAGCCGCATACCGGGCGAACGCACCAACTGCGCGTTCACATGGCCGATATGAAATTTCCCTTGGTTGGCGATGCGGTTTACGGCGGCAAGGCTTTTCAAAACAAGAACAAAGAGGTC
>VGTH01000089.1 GCA_016874755.1 Deltaproteobacteria bacterium
AAGAGCTTCCGCAAACTGAACGCACCACAGCTTGTCGGAAAAGTAGCGCGCGGGACGAAGTATGACAATGGCAAAGAGATGAGGGTCGCCGCCTAGTATCTTTTTACACACCTATTGACAACGGCTCTCGTTGGCAGCTGCAGGTTTTACCGGAGTGGCCGCGACGCAATCGCAGACCTTGACGTCGGCGACGTATTCTTGCTTACAGACTTGACAGTACTTCATCGTTGCTTCTCAAAGAAGATTAGGATCATCAATAATCCAGCTTCTGCCACGACCCTCTGACACGCACGCTACACCTTTTATTACGAACCGCCCCGTCAGGCAAGAGCATGGCTTGCGATAGCATGCTGTTATCGCGGCGCAACCGGCGGACAATGAATGTTGCCGGCAACCGGCGCTGCCCAAGATTCGTAGCAACAAGTTAACGTTGACTCCGTTACGGCCGCACCATAGTATGCTGTCACTTTAAGGAGGCATTTTCATGGCTGATGTCAGCGACATGCGCGGATATATCGATCTGCTCAAGCAAATGGGCGAGCTCCGTGAGCTCGACGGCGTCGATCTCAACCTGGAAGTTGGCGCCCTCACCGAACGCGCTGCGGAGCGCGAAGGCGCTGCGCTATTGTTCAATAAATTCAAAGACTACCCGGGCGGTTTTCGAGTGATCTCGAATGTCTTTCGCACCTGCCGGCGCACTGGCCCGGCGATGGGCATCAAGGCTGAAAACGGCGTTGAATATCTCTACGAATGGCGCAAGAAACTCGCCGCTTACAAACCCGTGCCGGTGCAGCAAGTGGAAGGCGGACCGGTATTTGAAAATCAAATGGCCGAAAAGGACGTCGACCTCCACAAGTTCCCCGTGCCCAAATGGCATGAGCTCGACGGCGGCCCCTACATCGGTACCGGCTGCGGCGTCATCACCAAAGATCCGGAGACAGGCAAGGTCAACATCGGCACCTACCGGGTGATGATCCAGGACAAGAACCACGTGTCGGTAAAAATGAATATGGGCAAGCACGGCCGGCTCGCCTTTGAGCGCGCTCGCGACGCCGGCAAGCCGCTGCCGATTGCGATCACACTCTGCCAAGGGCCGGCGGTTTTTCTCGCCGCGCAGATGCCGCTGCCGCCTGATGTCAACGAATTCGAGTTCGCCGGCTACCTGCAGGGCTCACCGGTGCCGGTGGCGCGCGGCGCCGTGACCGGCTTGCCGATTCCAGCCAACGCTGAGATCGTCCTCGAAGGCGAGCTGCCGCCGATGAAAGATGAAGAGATGCCCAAGGAAGGCCCCTTCGGCGAGTGGCCGGGATATTTCACCGAAGAAAATGTCGGCGAGACTCCGGTGATGACGGTCAAGCGGGTTTACTATCGCAACGATCCGATCATCCTCGGCGCGCCGCCACTCAAACCGCCGGCGAGTTATCTGCCGATGCCATTGGGTGCGGCGACTTTATGGGAGCAACTCGAAAAGGCCGGCATCCCGGACGTGAAAGGCGTTTGGGGTTTTGTCTATGGCGGTCAGCCCGGGCCGTTTACCGTGGTGTCGATCAAGCAGCGCTACGCCGGCCATGCCAAGCAGGCACTGCTAGTCGCGGCTGGCGCCCGCGCCGGCGCCTACGGCGGCAAGTTCGTCGTCGTTGTCGATGACGACATCGACATTACCAACCCGGGCGAAGTTATTTGGGCGATCGCGACGCGCTGCTATGTCCGCGACGGCATCGACGTCGTGAAAGACGTCTGGGCCTCGGTCTGCGAGCCCGCCCTGCCGCCCGAAGAGCGCTCGCCGCGCGGCTATACTTCGGACCGCGTGCTGATCGACGCCTGCCGGCCATACAAGTGGATGGATCAATTCCCGGCGGTCAATGCCTTTGAAAAAGAGTTTAAGGATAAGATTGAAAATAAGTTTAAGCTATAAGCTTTGTTTGTAAAGACAGAGTTGGCGAACACCACCAGCAGGCGCCCAATGCTTTGGCGAATTTCAACGTCAAACTAACTGACATCGGCACTGACCAAAGGAGCAAGGTATGGGCTTGATCGAAGTCTTGAGTTTGGCACTCGGCAGCGCGTGGACCTCAGGTATAAACCTCTACGCAACGGTTTTTGTGCTTGGCATTGCCGGCCGCACGGAGATGATCAACCTGCCGCAGAACCTCGAAGTGCTGAGCCACCCGGCGGTTATTGCGGTTGCCTGCGTGATGTATCTGGTCGAATTTTTCGCCGACAAGATTCCCTACTTGGACAGCGGCTGGGACGCGCTGCACACGTTTATCAGGATTCCCGCCGGTGCTCTCTTGGCGGCGGGTGCGGTGAGCGATTTAAATCCGGCGTTGGAAATGGCGGCGCTGCTCGCCGGCGGCACCGTCGCGGCCACCGCCCATGGCGTTAAAGCGACGACGCGCTTGGCGATCAACACCAGCCCCGAACCGTTTACCAATTGGACCGCGAGCGTTGCCGAAGATGCCGCCGTGGTGGGCGGCGTCTGGATGATTTTCAACTACCCCTATGTCATGCTCGGCCTGCTAGTGGTCTTCATCGCCCTGACCCTTTGGCTCTTGCCGAAATTTTTCCGCAAAGCCAAACAGGGCTTTCAGGCGCTGCGCGGCCGCCTGAACGGCAAGCCCAATCAACCATCGCCGCCGGCGGTGACACCACAATTGAGCTAACCCATGGCCAACGAGACCAACTCACTACCGGCGACGCCGTTAACGTTAGACGGCTCGTACCTCCTCCATCAGATGTTCCGTGTGCGCTGGTCGGCCTGGCAGGCTGCTGGCGCCACCGGGCGCAAGCACGTGCTTGAGCACAGCGCCGGGCAGTTGTCGGCCATGGAAGCCAACCCGCAGGAGGCCAGCGGTTGGTTTTCCTTGCTCGGCCACAAGGGCGATTTGATGTTCGTCCACTTCCGCAAGACTCTCGAAGATTTGAATCAAGCCGAATTGAGCATCACCCAAACCCCGCTGCAGGAATTTCTCGAGCCGACGACTTCCTACGTTTCGGTCGTCGAGCTCGGCATCTACGAGGCCTCGGTGAAACTCTACGGGGAATTGGTCGCCAAAGGGCTGCAGCCCGGCACCGGCGAATGGAACCGCGAGGTCGACGCCGAGCTCGCCAAGCAACGCGCCGCTTCGACAGCGCGGCTCTATCCCGAGATTCCGCAGCGCCGCTACGTTTGCTTTTATCCGATGAACAAATACCGCGGCGAGAGCAAGAACTGGTACAGCGAGTCGATTCAAGAACGGCAAAGAATGATGCGCGAGCACGGCATGATCGGCCGCCACTACGCCGGCCGCGTAACCCAGATCATTTCCGGCTCCATCGGCTTCGACGACTGGGAATGGGGCGTCGATCTGTTCGCCGACGATCCGCTGGTTTTCAAGAAACTCGTCTACGAGATGCGCTTCGACGAAGCCAGCGCGGTGTACGGTTTGTTCGGAACCTTCTACGTCGGCCTGCGCTTCCCCGCCAGCCAGCTCGGCACTTTGCTAGACGGCAAGACGCCGGGATTTAAATAGAGCCTGCAACACGCTGGTCATCGTTTCCTTCAGGGGTGTCAGTTCTTCCGCGTCGAGTTCGAATCTGCCCGTCCGACAATTAAGGTTAGCCGCTGGTTAGGGCTTCAAAATTCGGCTCACGTCTGGTCCTCAAGAAACTCCACGTCTTTCCGTACCATTGGTTGACCATCTCGCCAACGTCCTTGCCTTTCTTGCCGGCAATGTGTTCGAGTTTGCTCTGCAACTTTGGCTCCAGATAAGTGGGCAACCGCAGTTCCGCACCTTTGCGGTAAAACTTTCCTCTAATTGCTTTGGAAAAATCGTATTCTCGTCTCATCGCTACTTCCGTTGATATTGCTTCTTTTCGCTCGTCGTTGCTTTTCGGACCGATATCAAACGTACTCGTGCCCCGATCTTCCACTACTTCATCAAACGTGTGTGAGATAACAAGATTACGAACTCATCGTTGGGATCACGCAGAAGCGGACGCCACAAAAAGTGAATCGACTGGCGCCTGCCGACAGAGCAAAGATAGTCGACGATAGTGGTTACTGCCGAAGCTGCGGTTGCGACGCCGACGCGCTCGATGCACACTGGGTTCTATAGGGCGCTGGCCGTAAGGCCATGTCGTGTACATATGGCGATCAGCTTCTCGACATTCGGTTGATCGGGGGCGATTTCGCGATCTATTTCCGCAAACATCCTCGACGCACCGAGTCGTGAAGTTATAGAAAGCATTGCGCCGCCGCCGCTACGCCAGCGGAACCAATGCCTCGTGCCCGCAGGAACATGCACCAATGTTCCAGGGAGCGCGGTGACCGTCTCGTCCTCTCCGATGCTGGAATCGACCTCGCCATGGGTCACATAGAACGACTCGTCCCACGGGTGGGTGTGCGGCACCGGACCACTGCCTTCGGGCCCGGCTTGGAGAAAAATCTCATAACCTCCGGTAACCTCTCCGGACGCTAGCACCGTAATGTGCTCTCCGACAACATTCAGCGGACGCGTATAGTCTTTCGTTGTAGTGAAGAATGCTTTTGCAGTCATTGGTGATCTCCTGAAAGCGTTTGGTTTGCAAACATTGCGACCTGCCCTACGAATGATGCCGTACGCCGTCTGCGAGAAATCGCCGGTCAGAGGCTTAACGATGCAGTTCAGCCGCGGCCGGCGAGGAGCAAAGCAACGAGCCGGACGTCGGCTGGAACGAGTTGTTAGGCATCATCATACGAAAGATCATCTGGATCAACCCCGACGTAATCCGGCTCGGGCATGGCATGAAGGCGTATTGACATGATGTGTGTCTGGCCTTGCAGCAGCGCTCTGGCCACGCGATGCATCCCATCCATCACGCGACCTTCAGGTGAGAGAATTATTGGGTATGTAAGGTCAGCCTCCTTGATGAGCCGCATATGTTCAATCAGATCACGGCGTAGGCGGAGGGTCTTCTGTGTTGAACCAGTACGGCTCGTCAATTTCCTGGATGAAAGAAAGCGCGACAGCTCTAGGCTGAACAGAATTTGCAAGATCAAGAGCCGTTGTCAATAGGTGTGTAAAAAGATACTAGGCGGCGACCCTCATCTCTTTGCCATTGTCATACTTCGTCCCGCGCGCTACTTTTCCGACAAGCTGTGGTGCGTTCAGTTTGCGGAAGCTCTT
>VGTH01000090.1 GCA_016874755.1 Deltaproteobacteria bacterium
GAACGCACCACAGCTTGTCGGAAAAGTAGCGCGCGGGACGAAGTATGACAATGGCAAAGAGATGAGGGTCGCCGCCTAGTATCTTTTTACACACCTATTGACAACGGCTCAGCGACGCGATTGTTTGTTCGATAAAAGGAGTGCGTAAAATTGGACAGCCGATGTCAATTACGTCCAACATAGGTTGAAACGTGATAACATAACGACGATTCATCGGCAAAACAAACGGCAGAAATGCGAGTAGCACTGGTTCACGATTGGTTGACGGGGACGCGCGGCGGCGAAAAATGCCTCGAAGTGTTGTGCGAGCTATTTCCTGAGGCCGATCTCTATACGCTTGTTTATGTCCCTGAGAAAGTCTCGCCCGCGATAGCACGGATGAATATCCGGCCGTCGTGGCTTAACCGCTTGCCGCTGATCGCGCGCACCTACCGCTACTACCTGCCACTCATGCCGCGCGCGATTGAGGGCTTCGATTTGCCCGGCTATGACTTGATTCTCTCTAGCAGCCACTGTGTGGCCAAAGGGGTCTTCCCCCGTCGCGCGTTGCATATCGCTTATATCCACGCGCCCATGCGCTATGTCTGGGATCAGCACGACGCTTATTTCGCCAGCGAGGGTTGGTCTCTGGCTCAATCGGGCATGGCATTGTGCCGGCGCTACTTGCAGCGTTGGGATGTGGCTTGCGCCGATCGAGTGGATTATTTCGTAGCGAATTCAAACAACGTGGGCGATAAAATTCGCAAACTCTACGGGCGCGAGGCGACGACTATCTACCCACCGGTGGAGGTCGATCGTTTCCTTCTGGGCGGTGCATCGAAGGATTATTATTTAGTCGTGTCAGCGTTGGTTCCGTACAAGCGCGTCGACCTGGCGATCGCCGCCTGCAATCGGCTGGGTGCGCCGTTAAAAATCGTCGGCGATGGGCCGCTGCGCCAACGTTTGCAGCGACTCGCCGGGCCAAATGTTGAATTTCTCGGGTGGGTTCACGATCAACAGCTGGCGCAGCTTTATTCAGATTGCAAGGCGTTACTCTTCCCAGGCGAAGAGGATTTTGGCATTGTGGCGTTAGAAGCGCAGGCTTGTGGCCGCCCTGTGATCGCCTATGGCAAAGGCGGGGTCCTGGAAAGCGTCATCGGAGTGGGAGCAAACGTTGCCCATCCGACTGGCGTTTTCTTTCCCGAGCAGACAGAGGCGAGCCTGATAGAAGCAATCAAAGGTTTTGAGCGCAGCATGAGCACCTTTGACCCGGTCTGCCTGCGGGCTCACGCCGCGAAGTTTTCGCGCGAGCGTTTCAAGGATGAAATTGCGCGGTTTATCGCCGAAAAACTCCGCGAGCGAGGGATAGTGAGACGAGAATGCTAAAGCGCCACCACGAATTTTTCAAAAGCTTGATGCTTTTGAGCGATCTCGTCTTTGTAAGCGCCGCTTGGTGGTGTGCGTTCTGGGCGAGATTCCATTCCGGTTTGCTGCCGGCGCTCGAAGGTTACGTTTTCAATCACTATCTCATCGCTTGGCTGCTCATTCTCGGTGCCTGGACTTTTGTGTTTCGGCTGATGGACTTCTATCGGCCGCGGCGCATCTCTACCCATGGTCGTGAGTTTGTCGATCTGGTCAAGGCTTCGCTGTTGGCGCTGCTGACTTTTTTGGGCATCATTTTTATCATGCGTGATCTCGTCTTGTCGCGCATCGCCGTGCTGCTTTTCTGGTGCAGTAGCTTGGTGTTCGTCACTGCGAGTCACGTTACGTTCCGCGAAGGACTGCGTTATCTGCGCCGCCGCGGCCACAACCTGCGCCATGTGCTGATTGTCGGTACCGCCGCAGAGGTTCGCCAAATGGTTGAGAGGTTGACCTGGTATCGCCACTTGGGCCTTCGGGTTGTCGGCGTGCATTTGACCGAGCGCGGCGGGGACGCCATCGTTCCCAAGGGGGTGCGGTTGATTGCCGACCGCGCCAAGCTCGTGCGCCAGGTGAAGTCGGGCGGCATCGATCGGATATTCGTTACACTGCCGCTTGAGCAGGCTTCGCTGCTGCCGGAAATTCAGGCCTGGTTCGGCGATGAGCCGTTGACGATGCATTTCGTGCCTAATTTAGGCGCGTTAGCAAAATTGCGCGGCAGCATGGAAGAGTTTGACGGCCTGTCGATCATGACGCTGCAGAGCTCGCCTCTCTACGGGTGGGATGCGATTGTGAAGCGAACCATGGATATCGCGCTTAGCACGTTGGCACTCGCACCGGCGGCCCTGCCGATGATGATCATAGCGCTGTTGATCAAGCTGACATCGCCCGGGCCGGTTTTTTATCGGCAAGAACGCATGGGGCTCGATGGCCGGCGCTTTGTCATGATCAAATTTCGCACAATGGTGCAAGGCGCGGAAGACGAAACCGGCCCGACTTGGGCTGCCGCCGAGGACCCGCGCGTGACTCCGGTTGGGCGTTGGCTGAGACGCATGAGCTTGGATGAACTGCCACAGCTGGTGAATGTTCTGCGCGGCGAGATGAGCCTGGTTGGGCCGCGTCCCGAGCGGCCCCCCTTGATCGAAGAATTTCGCAAGACCATCCCTGCCTACATGTTGCGACATAAAGTCAAAGCCGGCATGACCGGCTGGGCGCAAATCAATGGCTGGCGCGGCAACACGTCGCTGCAAAAGCGTATTGACCATGACATCGCCTATATCGAGAGCTGGTCGGTTTGGCGCGACGTGAAAATTCTGACGTGGACCTTGCTCGGCGGGTTCCGCAACTGAGCCAGCAATCCCTTTCGCTCTAGGATCTTGGTTCGTGTCTAACCAGACTACAGTCGGAAATCGTCAGACGTCCTTGGCGCGGCTAGTCTGGGCATGGGAGGCTTGCATCCGCACTGCGCTGGCTGTCAGCGTTGTGTTGATAGGCGTTGGGCGCATCGATTTTCTCAGCCCGTTGCCGGGTTTGAGCGCGTGGAGCGTATCGCGTACGACGTTTTTCTTCTGGTTGATCGGTCGTCTCTATTTTTTCTGGCGCACGCGCACTCATTGGAATTTAACTTGGTCCGAGTGTCGGCCGCTGCTGCTTTTTCTCGCCGCGGCGGTGTTTTCGCTCGTGCCCAGCTTCCAGGATCTGGGCGATTTCCGCTATCTGTTTTTCGCCCTCGGCCACGGTGTCATGGTGTTGGATGTGCTTCGCAAAGAAACAGAACAGCGCTTTGTGATTGTCGGGCTTGGCTTGCTGCCGGCGTTGGTGTTGCTGCGCGGTCTTTTTGCCAACCCCGCCATACTCGATTTCAGCCTGACTCAACGATTGGGATACCCATTGGATCATGCCAACACGGCGGGGCATCTTTTGGCCATGAGCTTGCCGCTTAGCGTGGCGTTGTTGCTCTCGTCTCTGGCACGGTGGCGTCTGTTGGCGGCGGGGGCTGCCGTCGCGCAGCTCATTGCCTTGTTGTTGACCTATTCGCGCGGGGCGTGGCTAGGGGTTGCCGGAGCGATGGCGTTTCTACTCGTGGCGCTGGGCACGCGGAAAGAGTTCTTGTTGATACTCGTGTCGGTCGTGGTGCTGCTGTCGGCTGTTGAGCCCGTGCGCGAGCGCATGCTGGGCATTGTTGCTATGGGCAACGACCAAGCTACTACGGATCGGATCTCGCGCATGAGCGACGCTCTGCGCGTCGGCATGGCGAATCCGGTCTTAGGCGTCGGCTATGGCCGCGGCCGCTTGAAGGCGGCCATCCGAGCCAATCCCGCGAGTGAAACCAGCGTGAACGAACCGATCTGGCATAGTCACAACCACTATTTGGAATTGTTCGCCGGCACCGGCATCATTGGCCTTGGCGCTTATCTGTGGTTACTCGTCAAGGCTTTTGCAAATACCTCGCGCAAAGTGAATCAGACTTTGAACGACGATAGGATCTTGACACTCGGGCTGGCGGCTTCAGCCGTTGCCATGCTGCTTTGCGGTCTGGGCGACGTCACATTCCATCACCATGAAACGCGCTTGTTTTGTTTTACTCTATTGGCCTTGATGTTGCTTGCTCACAATCCAGAGCGTAGTACTGGCCAGAACACCAAGTGAGTTTGCCGCAGTTTGATTTTTTGTTATGATCTCGAATACTCATGAAATCTGAACTATTGCATCGGGAACACAAGGTCGAAAAGCCTTGGGGCTATGAGCTTATCTGGGCGCATACTGCACGCTATGTGGGGAAAATCCTCCATATCAACAAGGGCCATCGACTGAGCTATCAGTACCATAATATCAAAGACGAGACGATTCGTTTGCTGTCCGGTCATCTCGAGGTGGAGACCGAAGAGAACGGTGCACGAAAAACCCTGACGCTCAAACAAGGCGAGTCGCTGCACATCGTGCCGCTTATGCGCCATCGGATGATCGCCGTCGAAGATTGTGACGTTTTGGAAGTCTCGACGCCTGAGTTGGAAGACGTTGTGCGGCTGGAGGACGATTACCGCCGCGAGGATCGCGAAGCGTAGAGAAAGTTTCCCATGGAACCTTCTTCGAGCCTGGCACGGAAGCTGATCGACCAGCAGCTGATCTCGGATGACGAGATGGAGCGCGTGGTCAAACTGCAAGCCGAGCAGCAGGCGCCGCTGACGCGTTTGGTCGTCGAGCTGGGCTTTCTCTCGGAAGACGATCGGCTGCCGGTCTTGCGCGATCACTATTCGCTGCCGCTGATCTCGTTAAAGGATCTGCCGGCGACGCCGCTGCCGATTGAGTTTAACCCGGGCATCGCCGAGTTTTTGCGCACGGCGCACGTAGTGCCCTTGAAGATCGAAGGGCGCGACCTCGTGGTTGCGACCAGCAACCCGCTGGAGCTTTCGCGCCTGCACGCTTTGGAAGTGGCGACCGGCATGCGCGTCAAGCCGGTGCTCGCCAAGGACAAAGACATCACTGTCCCACTCTGGGAGGGTTGAAGCCCTCGCCTTTAGGCGACGGCTTTAGCACGTTTTGGCGGAGCTGTGGTAATGTCTGCGGATGAAAGAATATCGACGCGGAGCGCACACCGTATTCGAAATC
>VGTH01000091.1 GCA_016874755.1 Deltaproteobacteria bacterium
CTGAACCAAGGACCTGGCAAAGGCAGCGGCATAGAGTATTGCTTGGCGCTGATGCTGATGGCGATTGCATTGGTTTTTGGCGGCGCCGGAGCGCTGTCGATCGATGGCGCCATCAGTCGCTAAAAAAGCCAACTCGTTCATTGTTGAAAGCGTTCGGCCCGAGGCACTCGTTTCCTTATAGCCACCGTGAGATGCTTCGGAGCCCTTCGACTCAGCTCAGGGCGAACGGAGCGAACCCAACAGGAGTTTTCGTTGGAATCCCCCGCAGATATCAAGTGGAACGGCTATACGCTCGCCGAGCGCGACTGGCGCTGGCAGCGCGTGCGCGCTGGCGCGGCGAAAGCAGGTTTGGACTGCATCTTCGTGCCGCTCTGCGTCGACGGGCGCAATCTGCACTTGTCGCTAGAGCAGCATCGCGGCGTGCGTTCCGATTGCCGCTTCTTGACCCAACTAGAAAACGCGGCGGTCATCATACCTACCGATGGGCGCAAACCGATAATCATTTCCGACGTTGACGAAGGCAGCGATTGGGTGCCGGAATTTCTTCCGGTGAGAAATTCCTGGGGCGAAACCATGGCGGAGGCACTGATCGACGCCGGCATGGAGCGCGCCCGCATCGGCGTGTCGGGGCTTGGGCGCGGATTGTACACCCACGGCCGGGCGTTTCACGGCGTGGTGAATCACAGCTCGTACGCTGAAGTGCTGCGCCGCCTGCCCAATGCCAAGTTCGAGCACGCCACCGACGTCGTCGGCTACGCGCGCTACGTGAAGAGCGAGGAGCAAATCGCCTGCCTGTGCCGCGGCGCAGCGATTGCTACCGCGGGCATCGAGCGCATGATCGAGCTGGCGCGCCCGGGGATGGACGAAGGCATTCTTTACACCGAAGTGATGAAGCGCATGGTCGAGCTCGGCAGCGAATATTACCCGATGGCTTTCTACAGCGGCCCGCATACGCTGCGCAAGCTGCCGCGCTTCGAAGACCCGACGGAAGAACGAATTCTTCGCCCCATGCACCGTATCGCCAACGAAGTCGACGCGGTTTTCGGCGGCCTGATCGCCCAGGAGCAGCAGCCGATCCTGCTCGGGCCGCTGCCCGAAGCCTGGCAAGCCGCGCACGAGATGCAGCGCGATCTTTATTACGAAGCGTTGCCGCGCATGACACCGGGAACACAGTTCGGCGAGTTCATGGATTTCGTCAACTCGTTCGGCGAAAAGCGCGGCCTGAAAAGCCTGCTGCTCATGCACGGCCGCGGCTATGGCGACGACGGACCGTTGTTCACACCGCAAAACCGCGGCGCCCGCAACCGCGAAGTCCGCCTTGAAGCCGGCAACGTTTTCATCGTCAAACCGATCGCCATCACCGCCGATGACAGCTTCGAAACCAGCTGGGGCGGCTGTGTGCTCGTCACCGACAAAGGCGGCGAGCCGCTGGTGCAACGCAAGCCGGAGATGGTTTCGATCGTCTGACCAAGTTTCGGGTTTCGTGTTGCGCGTTCCGTGTTTAGCCGGAAACTCCAAACCTTGAATACGTTTATTGATTTTTAATTTTTTAATTTGGAATTTGGAATTGGAGCGAAGCGAACCATGCCCTGGACAACCCCACCCGGCTCTGGCGCCACGGTGCATATTTGGAACGGCTATTTTCTAGCCGAGCGCGATCGGCGTTGGAACGCGGTGCGCGCCAACGCAAGTAAAGCCAACTTTGATTGCATTCTCGTGCCGCTCGGCGACGGCATCGACGCGCGCTACATGACTCAGTTGCGCTGCTCCGCGATGGCGCTGCCCACCGACGGGCGCGAGCCGATCATCATCGCCGACCGTCGATCGAGTAACGAGTGGGTTCCCAATCCTTGGCAAACCGGCCGCGAGTGGGCGGAGCCCATGGCCGAAGCGTTGCTCGATCTGAACCTGCACAAGGCGCGCATCGGCGTCGCCGGATTGAAAGGCTGCGCGGTGACGCACTGCACGTCCATCGATGGTGTCGTCAACCACAGCGCGATGAATTACGTCATGACCCGTCTGCCTGATGCGAAGTTTGAAGACGCCACGGAGCTAATCGGCAAAGTGCGCTTCGTAAAAAGCCCCGAAGAACTCCCGTGGGTACGCCAATCCGCTGAAGTCGCCGCGGCAGGCGTTGAAGAACTGATCAAGCTCGCCCAGCCCGGCAGCGATGCCGGCCAGCTCTGGGCCCACGTCACTGCTAAACTCTCCGAGCTTCGCAGCGAATTTTTTCCGCTCGAATTCACCGTCGAGCCGATCGGCACCCAGAAACCAAAACGCTACACCAATCCACCGATCGGCAAGCGCTTAGAAAAAAACACGCTGATTACCAACCAAGTGAGCGCCATGCGCGGCGCGCAACTAACACAAGCGTGCCAACCGATCCTACTCGGCAAAGTCCCGGAGGCGTGGAAACCTGTAGTCGCTTTGCAAAAAGAAGTCTACGAGGCCGGCCTGTCGAGGATCAAACCAGGAACGACCTTCGGCGAGCTAGCCGATTTCGTGAATAGCTTCGGCACCAAGAGCGGCATGAGGACTGTCATGCAGCTGCACGGCTGCGGCTACGGCGACGACGGGCCGAGGTTCAACGCGAAATTTCTCGGCGGGAACGCGCGCGACCTGCGCATCGAAGCCGGCAACGCCTTCGTCTGGCAACCGGTCGCGACGTCGGCGGACGAAAAGATTCAATTTTCCTGGGGCGGAGCGGTGGTGATGACCGAAGGTGGTGCGGAGGCGCTATTTAACCGCACACACGGCATGGTGGAAATCGAAGTATGAATTATGAAAGCGGAAGGATGAATAGAAAAACAGAAACACGGAAAACGCAAAGCGGAGACTACGGCATGAAAAGTTTCCGATTTCTGCTTTCCGCGTTTCCGCTTTCATAAATCATACTTCCTACTTCTCTCCCGCCAACAACTTCCCCCACCCCTTGATCGGCGAGATAATCCCCGGCCGCACGAGCTCGTACCAGATCTCCGCGCTCATGTTGGTGAACGTGGGTTTGCCGAACTCCTCCTCGATGGCGGGAATCACATGCAGCGCCATCGCCGCGCCGCCGGGCACGGAAATGCCTTGCGCTTCGGGAAAGCTGCGCGCCGCTTCGCGGCCGACTTCGAGCGCCGTTTTCAATCCCTCTTCCAGTGACATGGCGAAGGCCTCCGACGCCCACTGATTGCGCGAGGTAATGCCGACGACTTCGATGCCTCCCTCTTTCAGATATTGAATGATCGCGTTGTTGACCTTGTCGGCCCAGCGGCTGCCGACAGCGATTTTCTTGATGCCGAGATGATCGAGTGCCGCGATCAGCGCCTCCAGCGGCGAGTCCACCGGGATGCCGTATTTTTCCTTGGTCTCGCGGATCAATTGCCGCACCCGCGTGCGTGTCAGCATCGCGGCGATCGGCGCGCCGCTCAGCACGATGTGATCGACCTTTTCCGCGGCCAGCCGCTCGACGCACGGCCAATAGTTTTGAATCGCCTTGTCCACGCCCTCGGCCGTGTAGTTCTCGAGCCCCAAGCCGGTAGCGACTTCCATAAAGTCGAGCGGCAAGAGCCGATAAAGTTGATAGCACGGCCCGCGCTGTACCTCTTCGTGGGCGCGCGGATGGATCACGCCATAGCGAAAGCGCGGTAATAACTTACTGATATAGTCTGCCATAGTTGCCCTCCCAAAAATCTCTCACCCGAAGTCAGGGTAAAAATCCACAAGAACGTAGAATTCGCGCTCACCGGTCAGATGACGATATGCCAAACGCGGTCGAAAGAAAACGAAAAACTGCGCCAGGGCTTAGGCCATCGACAGAAGCAACCTAGGCGTTTTGTCTTGCTTAGCCACCTGCGATTCTCTAGACTTATGGCATTACATTCCCCCAGAGGTTGTCTGCAATGGCACAAGTCGACCTGGATGATGATTTTGAAGAACCCCGTAAAAAGTCCAAGCGCGTTGTCTTGGCCGGGGCCGTCGTGGCGGCTCTCGTTGGGGCCTTCGTCGGCGTGAAATACTTCGATATCGGCGTCAGCAAAGAGGCTAAACGAGACCGGCATCTCACACGGGCGCGCGAACAGATAACGGCTCAAAAGTTTAACGAAGCTATTGTTGAGCTGCGCAACGCCATTAAAGCCGACCCAAAATCGGCGGAGGCGCATCATGAGCTCGGAACTCTGCTGCTCCAGAAGGGGGACTACAAGAACGCGTACGCGGAATTCCAGCGCGCCGTCGACATGAAACCCGACTTTATCCCGGCGCGACTGCAACTCGGGCTTTTGTACGTGACCGCGCGCGACCTAACTAAAGCCAAGGCCGAGCTGGCAGGAATTCGCCAGACCGACAAGCAGGCAAGAGAAGGCAACCTGCTTGCCGCACGTATCGCTTTTGCTGACAAAGACCCGAACGGCGCCATCCGGGAGCTCAAGGAAGTTCTCGCCAAGAACCCGAAAGAAGCCGCGGTCCATCTCGACATCGCGCAGATCCAGACCGATCAAAAGGACTACAAGGGTGCGGAAGCCTCGATACAAAAAGCGCTCGAAATCGATCCCAATCTAGGCAACGCGAGAATCGCCCTGAGCCAGCTGCACAAACTGATGGGCGAAACAGAGCAAAGCGAAAAAGATCTTTTGAAGGCGGCTCAGACCGACCCGGAGCTATGATCAAAGCGTGTGGAAATAGGAAATAGGTAGGCGTACCCTTTCGCGAATCTAAAAACGAAAGGCTGCCTGTTGGCGCAGGCAGGAAAGGATACGCCGATGAGA
>VGTH01000092.1 GCA_016874755.1 Deltaproteobacteria bacterium
AAATATAAAACACTAACCAGATACAAGTCAAGAAAAAACTCGCCCAATGGGCGAATCCCAATACCCCAAAACTTCCTGAAAACCCTACAGTTTCTGAAACCCGCGTGGGCTTAGAGCGGAGTTATGGTCGCTACTGCGACAAAGCCCGAAACGTCGCTGCAGCTCCGCCCAGGAAGGGATGCGCGCAAACTCGCTGAGCACCGTCGTCGTGGGCGGCAAAATTGGGAAATCGCTGCGGTTCATACGCGCCAAGGCTTCTCCGGGCTTGATCCACAAACTGTGCGTCACCTCTTCCGAACACTTGAGCGGCATCTGCCCTGGCGGCAAGATGGCCGCGTAAAAGCGTGTATCGAAGCGCATGGAATAGATCGCCGGGGTGACCCAGTGGTCGAAGTAAGCAACCTGTGAGAGATCGCACAAGAACTTTTCTGATTCCAAGAAATCACCGAACTCGAGCTGTTTTTTGACAATCGCCTGGCGCTTTTGCTCGATCCGAGTCTTTGCGCTCCCATCGCGCAGCTCGACAGCAGCACCCGACTCGGTCACACACAAGAGAATGCCAACCTCCTCGAACAACTCGCGCACCACCGCCACCCAATGGCCGAGCGCCACCTGCGCATCATGCTGCCCGCCGAGAATCCGGCTCGCTGCCTCGCCGCTCAGCTCACAGCAGCGCGCCAGCGTTCGCTCCGAGTGGTCGTCGCGATGCACCGTGCCGCCGGGAAAAACGTAGAAGCCGCCGAGAAAGCGCATCGACTCCGGCCGGCGAGTCAAAAGAAGCTCGAACCCGCCGTTATCATCGGGACGGAGCAAAACGACGGTAGAAGCGTCACGAGGTTGAACCATGTCCTGTAAAGTGAGGAAGTGAGGTGACCTCGCCCCCTTCCGAACTTCTTACTCCTTACTCCTCACTCCTTACTTCCTCCCGATTTCCTTCAGCAATTTTTCCCACTTTTCGCTTTCCCTCTCATACTTCTCCGCGGTCATCCCCGCTTCGGCGTAGAAGCGCTTGAATGTTGGCTTATTGAGCGCGCTGTCGAGGCCGTACTTGGCGAGAAACTTCTGCCCTTCCGGACTTAACAAGAAATCACCGAACAGCAGCGCCGCATGGGGATGCGGTGCATTAGCGGACACGCCAACGCCGCCTGGATTCGTCGGCACGACATCCATCGGCACCCACTTGATCGGCGCACCTTTGGCAATCGACACGCGCGAGTGGCTAAGAAACGTTGTGGGCGAAACCGCGACCTCACCCGAGATGACCATGTCGAGCATGGCTCGTCCCGAGACGGGATGGAGACTGATCTGCTGCGCTTTCAATTTCTGCACGAACTCGGGCCCTCTGCTCGCCAGCATACCCGCGATCACTCGCGCGCCCGTATCCGTGGTGGTCATGCCGATCTTGCCTCTGAGCTCCGGCTTGAGCAGATCGTCATAGGACTTCGGAATCGCCGCTCCCTGGATTGAGTTCGTATTGTAAGACAACCCTATGTAGGTCTCGCGATCCGTCGACCAGTAAACCAACCCCTTCTCCGCCTTTTCTTTCACCTCATCGGGATAGCTCGCTGCATGCGGCGAGAAATAGGGCTGGAGCATTTTGTACTCTCTCATCACCATGAGAACCGGGAAGGTGGTCTCAATGGCGTCGAGAATGAAACGCTTAGCCTGAAACTCCTGCAACACTCGCGAGATCAAAGCATCGCTATCGCCACGATAAACGTCCACCGAAACCCCAGGATATTTGGAATTGAAAACTTTGGGCATGTCCACATTCGGCCCGCCGGTGAGCGACGTGTACCACGTGACCACGCCCTCCTTCTTCGCACCTTCGTAGAGCATCTTTTCACGATCGGGTTTGTTGTAAGCCGCCAGCTCGGCAGTTAAACGCGGCTTGTTCTGCGCCATCGCTGGGACGGGAGCTAGCAGAATCGCCAGCATCGCAAGCGTAAATAATTGTTTCATTCGCTCTCCATTTTCTGCAACATCTTTGCGTCGATGACCTCCAAGCGCGCCTTAGGGTACTTAACGCGTAAAGAACAATTCGACCACTTAGTTTCGAGCTGCCGGTGCACGTTTTTGCGCTCCGCGCTGGTCAGCCGCCGCCATTTTACCTCAGCGACCAACAATTGCTTACCATCTTCGGGGTCTTGCGCAACCAAATCCAACTCCACACCGCGCTCCCAATAGCGCCGCGCGCCAGGGAAACGGCCTCGGCAAACGTCTTCGAAGACCGTGGCCGCATGATCGTGAATGAGTTTTCGCTTCAGCGCTCTGCCATAGGTCCGCCAGCGGCTCTGATGCGGCGAAAAAACCCGGTACCAAAAACGCAGGGTTGGATCATGAATCCGGTAATAGGTTTTTTTGGTCGATCGAACGCTTTCGCCGTAGGGCAGTTCGCGCTCCAAGATCGACAGGTCTAAAAGCTGTTGCAATAGGCGCGACAGATTGGTTTGCGCCGTGCCCAAACGCGAAGCGATTTCCGAGGGCCGTTCCGCGCCTCGACCAATAGCTTCGAGCGCCGCCGTGGCCCCAAGTCCACTGATGCCCTCGTCACGCAGGATGCGCTGCGGCTCCTGCTCCATGTAAGGAGCAAAGCCAAAATAAAGCGCTTCGGCAAGCGCAACAACGTCTTGTTTAGGATCGACGAACTCCCAATATTTCGGGATCCCCCCGACGCAGGAAAATTTTTCAAATGACTCCAGATCCGATTCGTTTTGTCCGCAAGCCTGACAAAACGCTCGGTAGCGCATCGGCCGAATCTGAATGAGCTTTCTCGCCCGGCCATAGAGCGGCGCCGCCCGGTGCAGAAAAAGGTCGTGCATCATCCGGGTGCTCGACCCAGACAAGATCAACAAGCACCCGCGCGGCAGCGAATGATCGATCCAGCGCTGCAGTTGGCTCGGCAAAGTTGGATCGACCGCGGTAAGATAGGGGAATTCGTCGATGCAGAGCACCCAGCGTCGCTTTTGCAAAGCCAACACTTCCAACAATTCCGGCCAGGTCTTTGGCACAAAGCGAGTTTCCAGCCGCCCGCTGATATCTTGAAACACCTGCTGAATCTGCAGCTCGCGGGTCGCTTCGATGGCCTGGGTATAAAAACCGTCGCATGACTTGAGCCACTCGCCGATCAGTCGAGTCTTGCCGACCCGCCGCCGCCCATACACGACCAACAGCCCACCCCGCTTCGCTGCGGCATCGAGCTCGCCCAGCTCCAACTCTCGATTGGTGAAATCCAGCTCCACAAAAGCCAGTATGAGGCAGGAAATGATGTCTGTCAAACATTATGCTTACCGAGCATAATTGAGGGGTATCGCCCGCAAAGGCGCTAAGGCGCAAAGGTTTGGGGACTAAACGGCTCTGCTATTTCCAGTCTACTTGGCGCCTTTGCGCCTTGGCGAGAGTATATCTTAATTCCGAATGCCGACCACGTTGAAAGCCGTCACCGCCCGCTGGAAGCCTTTAAGCGTCAGCTCCCCCACCGGTTCGACCTCGAGAAGATTTTCAATCACGCCCAATAATCTCTGCGGCACCAAAGTCTGTCCCGAGTTGGCCTCGCCGCACAGTCGCGACGCGAGATTGCACACGGTGCCAATCGAGCCGTAGTCCATGCGACCTTCAAAACCGATGGCGCCGATGGTCGCGTAGCCCTGCGCAATGCCGATACCCATACCGATGTCGTAGCCGAGTTTGCGCCAGCCAACCGATAATTCATCAAAGCGCGTACGCATCGCCAGCGCCATGCGCACGGCGCGCTCCTGCGGATTGGGCACCGGCACCGGATCGTTAAAGATCACCATCATGCCGTCGCCGACGAAGCATTCGAGAGTCCCCTCATGTTGCATGACCAGTTGCCCCATTGCCGTATGATACTCGCGCAAAACGCCCATGACTTCTTCGGGCTCGGCTGCTTCGGCAAACGCCGTAAAGCCGCGTAGATCGAGGAAGACAACCGTCACATCGCGCCGATGAGTTTTCAGCGGATCGTCGGCGCCGCCGGCGACGATTAGATCAGCCAACTGCGGGGAGAAAAACCGTTTCAGCCGTTGCAATCGTTCCAGTTGTTCCAATTGTGATTGCACACGCGATTCAAGCGTCTGGTTCCAGTCCGCCAGTTGGCTTGCCTGCGTTTGCGCCACGTCCTGAAGTTCTTTGATGCGCAAGAGCGACTTCACCCGCGCCAATAATTCCGGCTGATTGATCGGCTTGCTGAGAAAGTCATCCGCGCCGGCCTCAATCCCTTTGATCCGCTCGACGGCGGGATCGAGCGCCGTAACCATCACCACCGGCAGGATCGCCGTCGCCGGATTGGCGCGAATCGCCTGGCAGACTTCGTAGCCGCTCATCTCCGGCATAACGACGTCGAGCAGAACCAGATCCGGCGCTTCGACGCCCAGCTTCTCCATCGCCTCGCGCCCCGAAGCGGCGGTCGCGACGGCGTAACCTTTGACAGTCAATAAGTCGGCGAGCAACTTAACGTTGCGCGGCGTATCGTCGACGACAAGTATTTTCGGGGGGGGGGGGGGGGTTCTTTCGGCGGCGGG
>VGTH01000093.1 GCA_016874755.1 Deltaproteobacteria bacterium
ATCGCCGCCGCGAGGCCCACCGCGGTGGCGATCAAAGCTTCGGCGATGCCGGGCGCCACCGCTTGGATGCTCGATGTGTGAGTCGTGCTCAGGCCGCGAAAGGCATTCATGATGCCCCAGACCGTGCCGAACAGGCCAACAAACGGCGCCGTGCTCGCCGTGGTCGCCAAGAAGGTGAGCGACTTTTCCAGCTTGGTAATCTCCATGCTGGCGGCCCGTTTCATGGCGCGCGCGACGTTGTCGACGCCGCCTAGGTCGGTCGTCATCGCTTCGCCGGCGGGGTTCTCCTTCTTGCTGCGCGACACGCGGACCAATTCTTCAAAACCGGCGCGAAAAACCTGCGCCACCGGGCTGACGGTCAGCTCTTTGCTGGCTTCATGAATACTCGAGAGGTTGCGCCGCTCCCAAAATATTTCGACGAACTGGTCGGACTCTTTCTTGGCGCCGCGCACCTGTTTTAATTTGAAGAAAATAATGCCCCAGCTCACCACGGAAAAGAACACCAGCATGTACAGGACCAGCTGCACCACCAGCCCGGAACCTTTGATAAGATCCAATACTCCATGCTGTGGTGCGATGGCCGGTCCGTTCTGTGCCGACAGATAAAGCCACCAAAGAAATGCCATGAGGAGGATTCCGAAATGCTATTTGAGAAGTTAGTATAAGCCCTGTAGATAGTCAACATAGTTGGACGCAATTATACGTCATTGAAGAGAAATTTTGGCAGGTACAGTCAATGATTAGGAAACTCGCCGAGCTCGACTTGGCCAACAAGACAGTCTTCCTGCGGGTCGATTTCAATGTGCCGATCAAGGACGGCAAGATCACCGAGCCGCATCGTATTGAAAGTGCCATGCCGACGATTCGCGCGATTCTTAAGAGTGCCCGCAAGGTCATCGTTGCCTCCCACCTGGGCCGGCCCGATGGTCAAGTGGTCGCG
Source organism: Deltaproteobacteria bacterium (assembly GCA_016874755.1). Classification (NCBI taxonomy): domain Bacteria; kingdom Pseudomonadati; phylum Myxococcota; class Myxococcia; species Deltaproteobacteria bacterium. Next base: position 941 of record VGTH01000093.1, read on the forward strand.
AAGTACAGTCTGGCGCCGGTGCGCGACCATCTACAAAAAGCTCTAAACGAATCCGTCGCGCTTGCGCCCGACTGCGTCGGCGCCGCGGTGGAAAATCTCGTGCGCACGAGCAGCGAGCGCGTCGTGTTGTTGGAGAACCTGCGCTTTCACAAAGAAGAAGAAAAAAACAACGAGGCCTTTTCGCGCGCGCTGGCGGGGCTCGCCGACGCCTATGTCGACGATGCCTTTGGCGCCGCCCACCGCGCCCATGCCTCGATCTCCGGCATGGCCGCCTTTTTCAAACAAAAAGCCGCAGGCCTGTTGTTGCAGAAGGAGCTCGACTATCTTTCGCGTGCGCTTTCCAATCCCGACAAACCTTTCGTGACGATTCTGGGCGGCGCTAAAGTTTCCGACAAGATCGGCGTCATCAGAAACCTCCTGCCCAAAGTTGATAGTCTCCTGATCGGCGGCGGCATGGCCTATACGTTTCTCAAGGCCCAGGGCATAGATATTGGCAAGTCGTTGGTCGAAAGCGACAAAATTGACCTCGCCAAAGACTTGTTGCGCGAAGCGGCAGCGCACAACGTGTCGCTGCTGTTGCCCAGCGATCACGTCACCGGTGATAGCGAAAAGAAAAATCCCGCAACGACGGTGAAGAGTGTCCCCGCCGATCGCATGGGCCTCGACATCGGTCCGCAAACGATTGCTCAGTTCAATGCCGCGATCGCCAAAGCAAAAATGGTTTTATGGAACGGGCCGGTCGGCCTTTTTGAAGTGAAGCCCTACGACTCCGGCAGCAACGCGATTGCACAAACGTTGGCGGCCAATCATCCCAAGATTGTCAGCATCATCGCCGGCGGCGACACTGTTGCCGCAGTCGGCGCCGCGGGCGTGGAAGATAAGATTACCCATCTCTCCACCGGCGGCGGCGCGACCTTGGAATTTCTCGAGGGCAAGATCCTGCCGGGCATCAAAGCGCTTGAGGAACCCGCGTGAATACACCGCTAGTCGTCGGCAACTGGAAGATGCACGGCAGCCAGGCGGAGTGCGCCGCGTTGGCGCGTCAGATCGTTCGAGCCCTTGGTAAACAACGCGGCCAAAGCAGCGCGAGCGTGGTCATCGCCCCGCCGTTTACCGCTTTGACTGCGGCGGCGCGCGCGATCAAGAATAGCTCCGTCGGCCTGGCGGCGCAGAATTGCCACTGGGAAGAGCGCGGCGCCTTTACCGGTGAGGTAAGTCCAGTGATGTTGAGCGAGCTGGGCTGCGGCTATGTGATCTTGGGCCATTCCGAGCGCCGCCACATCTTTCATGAAACCGATTTGGAGATTCAAAAGCGGCTGGGCGCGGCGTTGCGCGCCGGCATGCGCGCGATTCTCTGCGTCGGCGAGACGCTCGATGAACGCCAAAGCGGTCAGACGTTTAAAGTCATCGGCCAGCAGCTGCGCATCGCGTTGAAGGGCATGGTCAAAGATGGTATAAACCAGGTCGAAATCGCTTACGAACCAGTGTGGGCCATCGGCACCGGCCAAAACGCAACGTCGACGCAAGTAGCACAGGTGCACAAGCGCATTCGGCAAGCGCTTGTAAAAGCCTTCGGGTCGGACGGTGAAACCGTGCGAATCCTTTACGGCGGCAGCGTCAAGCCCGAAAACGCCAAAGAACTAGCCGATACACCCGACGTCGCGGGTTTCTTAGTCGGCGGGGCGAGCCTGAAGGTCGAAACGTTTATGCCGATCGTCCGAGCTTTCTCGCATAAGTAAGTCTATGGTTATTGTAGTTACCATCATTCATGTCATCGTCAGCATCGGACTGATTCTGGTCGTTTTGCTGCAAACCGGCAAGGGAGCGGAAGTCGGCGCGGTCTTCGGCGGTTCGAGTTCAACCATCTTTGGCAGCAGCGGCGCGGGCAATTTTCTAACGCGCCTCACCACAGGGATGGCGATTGTGTTCATGATTACATCTCTAACGTTAGGCTATCTGTCTGGGCGCCGGTCTTCATCGACGATCTTTGATAGCCGGACACCGAGCGGACCCGCGGTCCCAGCAGCACCGGCAGCACCAGCGACCAAGTCTCAAGCTCCCGCCGCGACGCCGGCACCAGAGACGAAAGCGCAGAAACCCACAAAAGCTGCCCAACCGGCGGCGCCGCAACCAACGGAGCAAAAGGCCAAAGGTCAGTAACACCCATGCGAGGGTGGCGGAATGGCAGACGCGCTAGTTTGAGGGGCTAGTGCCGGAAACGGCGTGCGGGTTCAAATCCCGCTCCTCGCACCAACCCAACCAGCGGAAATTGTTCAAATCCCGCTGTTGACCCTGCGAAAGGTTTCGGTAAAGGTTTCGGTTTTGCCGCCAAAAGCGCCGCGTTTCCGAACCCGCTTGTGTCCCCCAGCCACTTCCCATAATTGCGGTAGATCACTTCCGGCGAGTTGCCGACATACTCGGCAATGCGCTTAGGGTTCTCCCCATGCGTGAGCATCACCGAGATGAACGTGTGCCGTGTGTGGTAGAAGTCCCGATGACGAATCTTAAGGGCCGTAAGCGCCCCTTGGAACTGCTCGCTAAACTTCCACTGATTGATCGGCTCGCCGCGCTGATCCGTGAAGATATAATCATCCGGCTGCGCCCGTAGCGGCTTAATCTGCGCCAGGTACTCAACCACGGGCCGCAGCAATTGAATCGACCGCCGGCTGTTGGCCGTTTTCGGCGCGCCCTCTTCGCCTTCTGTTCTGGACGTGGTAATTGACAGCATGCCGGTGCTCACATCGATGTCACGCCAACGCCTGGCGGTCAGTTCCGATGGCCGTTGCCCGCCCCAGAATAGCGCATAGACAAAGACAAACCCTTGTGGCCAGCTCTGCCAATACTTCTTGAAGAAATACTCAGTGATCTTGTCCCGCTCAGCTTCGGTAAACGGGTCAGGCTCCGCTGTAACCACGCGCGGCCACCATTCGCGAGGCAAATCAAGAAACGGGTTCTTGTCGATCTTTCCAAATGCTCTGGCGTCGCGAAAAAGCGCCTTTAGCGAAGCTCCGATCACGTTTTTGGCCGACTTGAGACTGATTTTCTTTTCCTCAATGAGATGTAACCGAAGGTCGCGGATATGGGTCACGCCGTAGTCGGAAAGCCGAACGTCCCCATGAAAGGGCAATATATGAACCGAGAAATGCGACCGATAGTTCCGCGCGCGGCTTTTTCTCACAAGCGGCGGCGTCTTTTCCTTGATCCACTCGTCGTAATAACTTCGCAAAGTCAGGACTTCCGCCGGCTTGATTTCCGGTGCGCCAAACTCGTGAGCCTTGTTGCCCTTGGGAAACCACTTCAAATAGTTGAACGTCCCGGCCTTGATCTGCTCGGTCATCTCGACTGCTTTACCTTCGGCCTTGAGGCGGTTCGTGGGTGTGTCGCGCCATGAGGTTCCCTGCCAG
>VGTH01000094.1 GCA_016874755.1 Deltaproteobacteria bacterium
CAGCCAGCTTTCCAGAAGTCGGCTCTGGCAATTGACGCGGCGGCATAGGTGGCGATGCAGTCGGGCGGCGTAATCAACGAAAGCATGCCGAAATAGAAAAAGAACAGGTGTGCCGCCAGCGGCGGGATGCCCACCTGCACAAGCGCCGGGCCGACGAGCACGGCGAGCATGATGTAGACGACGGTGGTCGGCAGCGACATGCCGAGGATGATCGAGACGATGGCGGTCATGATTAGCAGTGCAATCGTACTGCCGCCGGCCATGTTGACGAGCAAGAGCGCGAACTTGAACGTTAAGCCGGAGAGCTGAAAGGCGCCGATGACGAGGCCGGCCAGCGCGGTGACCACGACGATGTCGAGAAGAATCTTCCCGGTTTCTTCGATGGAGCTGAGAATGCTCTTAAACGTTGGGCGCGTGTCTCGGCGCAGCGCGCCGACCAGAAAGGTGACGATCACCGCCGCCATGCCGGCTTTGCCCGCCTCCCAGAAGGCGAACATCAGTGTATAGACCAGCACGCCAAGCGGCGCGATGAAAACCCAGCCGCGCGCGATCACGTCGCGAAATTTGGGAATCTCGTGTGCCGGCATGCCCTTGAGGCCGAGCTTGGCGGCTTCGAGATCGATCTGGGTAAACAGCGCGACGTAATAGAGGCAAGCGGGAATCGCCGCGGCGAGGGCGACTTCGCCGTAGGAAATATTTAAGAACTCGGCCATTAAAAACGCCGCCACGCCCATGACCGGCGGCATGATCTGGCCGCCGTTGGACGCCACCGCTTCGATGGCGGCCGCCGTGTGCGGCGGGTAGCCGCTCTTTTTCATCATCGGAATGGTGATGGCGCCGTCGACCACCACGTTAGCCACCGCGCTGCCGGAAACCGTGCCGAAGAGCGTCGACGAAACCACCGCAACCTTTGCCGTGCCGCCGCGGTAGCGGCCCATCAGAACGAGCGCGATGTCGGTGAGAAATCTATCGCCGCCAACGGCGTAGAGCGCCTGGCCGAAAAAGATAAAAGCCACCACGACGCCCGCCGCGACGTCGAGCGGCAGACCGAAGATGCCGCTGGAATCGAGGTAGAGGTAACTGGCGATGCGCTGCCAGGAAGAACCTTTCGCATTGAGCATGCCGGGAAACAGATAGGCAAGATTGGCGTAAAGAATGATCGGCACGGTGATCCAGACCAGCGCCCAGCCCACCAGGCGGCGAGTCGCTTCGAGGATGAGCAAAATCGCCGCGCCGCCAAGCAGCCATCTTTCCGGCGACAACACCGCCAAACGATAGGCGATGCTCGGATACATCACCGTGACGAAGCCGCCGACAACCAAACCCAACAGCGCGAGTAGCCAGTCGAACCACGGGATCTTGTCATCAGGGTCGGCGGCGCGTGCTTTGACGTTGAGAAAAATGCTCGTCATGGCGAGCGCGAAAAAGAGCCCGAGGTATTGCTCTTTGAAAAACGTCCACGGCAAGTGCTCGTGCACGTCGAGCGCCCAGAGCGCGCCGAGCAGCGTCAGCGCGCACAAAAGCATGCGCGCCAGAAGGGCGCTGGCGCCGGTGAGCTTTCTGAAGCGAGTTGTGGGCGCGAGGTCGTCGCTCATGGTAGGGTTCGCCGTTTGACGTCTAGGGTTTGGCGTCTAGGGTTGATCGGAACAAACGCTAGACGCTAGACGCTAGACTCAAGACTCTAAACGCCTTCATGGGTTCACCGCCAGCAACCTTTTCTGCGCCTCGTCCATCTTGACGTTCCACACGCCCTTCTCTTTGTAGAACTGCACCGCCGCCGGGTGATAGGGCACGGTCACGTCGGCCGACGCGGCGCGCTCGCGCGTCCATTCTTGAAACTGGGCGTGCAGCGGCGGCAGCTTGTCGACGTTGTCCCAAATCGCTTTCAAGCTCGCATTGACGACGTCATTGGACAAACCCTTGTGGCCGAGCATGTAGATGTCGTAGGTGAGCACGCAGGTGTCGGTGATGATGCCGGTGGAAAACCCCGACTTGAGCGTGGTCGTGGCATACCCGGGCACAGCTTTGCGAATGCGCCCGTCGCCTTGGGCGCTGCAATCGATGGGCACGTAGCGCGCGCCGACGGCGGCGTCGGCTTCTTTTACTTTCGCGGCGCCGATGGAGTGAATGGCGATGTCGGCGCGGCCTTGTACAACGGCATCGATGCCCTCGTTGAGCGCTGGCACTGGAATGACTTTGACATCATCCCAAGTGAGACCGGCGCTCGCCAGCGCGGCGTAGCCGTGGTACCAGATCGCGATATTGGCGGGATACTCGCCGGTCATGCGCTTGCCTTTGATTTCGTGCACGCTCTTAATGCCGTCTTTGCGCCCGACCAATCCGACAAACAGCGGCGAGCCGCGCATGATCAACCGCGCGTTGGGCACGTGCGGCAGCGGATTTTTCCCGCCGATTTTTAGTTTGTTCGGCCCCTGAAACGCGAGATTGGTTTCCACCGTGTTGACGATGGCGAAGTCGACCTCACCGCTGTCGAGCAGCGGCAAGAGTGTGCTCGTGCCGGTGTACGGCTGCACGACGGATTGCATCGGCGTCGCACCGCTGATCACTTTCGCCAGGCCGGCACCGACCGAGTAGAAAACCGTACCGGCGGGGTTGGTACCAAAGGTGGTCGACGCGGGAAGTTTTTGCCCGTTGGCCGATGAATAGGTCAAGAGAAACAGTGTAGTCAGTAGCGCCATTGATTTGATCATTGTCATCTCCTTCTACGGTTGTTTGTCGTCTAGGGTCTAGCGTCTGGGGTTGGAAACACCAGACGCTAGACCCTAGACGCGATCCCATTAATCACGGTTTCCACGCCAGTAACTTATTCTGCGCCGCGTCCATTTTCGCAGACCACACGCCGGCGTCTTTAAGATATCGCACGGCCGCTGGATGATACGGCAGCGTCACCTCGGGATCGACGGCGCGCACTTTGGTCCATTCAACGAAGCCGGGGTGGAACTGTGGCAGCTTGTCGATATTCACCCAGATCGCCTGCAGCACGCTGCGGACGACCGCGTCAGGCAGCTTCACGTGACCGACGAGATAGATGTCATAGGTATACGCACAGATGTCTTCGAGGACCCCTGACGATGAGCCGGCTTTGACTGTCGATAAATAATAGCCCGGGATCGCTTTCTTGATGCGCTCTTCGCCCGCCTTGGAGCAATCGAGCGAGAGAAACCGAATCCCCACGGCGGCGTCGGCTTCTTTCAATTTCGCCGAGCCCATGGCGTGGGTGGTTACTTCGGCGCGGCCTTGCACCAGAGCGTCGACGCCTTCGTTGACCGCCGGCACAGGCACGACTTTGACGTCATTCCAGGTGAGACCAGCATTCGACAGTGCCCCGTACATGTTGTACCAGACTGCCAATTGCGCCGGATATTCGCCCGTGGCTCGTTTGCCTTTGACGTCGGCCAAGGTCTTGATCGGCGAATCTTTGCGCACAATGAAACTGCTACGCAGCGGTGAGCCGCGCATGATCAAACGCGAGCTCGCGACGTGGGGGAACGGATTGCGCCCCCCGACTTGAAATTTTGGCCCGCGGTAAACCATGCCCATGTCGACGGCGTTGACGACGCCGAAGTCCAATTCTCCGGTATCGAACATCGGCACAAACGTGCTGGTGCCGGCGTGGGGCTGAACTTGCGCCTGGATAGCGGCGGAGTCGCTGACGACTTTAGCCAGGCCGCCGGCAAGAGCGTAAAAAAGCGAACCGGGCGGATTGGAGCCGATGTTGACGGATTTGGGAAGCTGCTGGGCGGATACGCCGCTGCACAGCAACAGCAACGCCGCGAGGAGCAAACCGACAGACCCACCCGATTGTCGCATAGAACAGCCTCCTGGAAACGGCGGCCACTCTAATGCGAAACGGCTATTCAGGTCAATGGATTTGTAGGGGCGACCGGCCGGTCGCCCTAGCCCGGACTATTCATTGCTGCGGCGCGATCGAAGTGAAACTCTTCCGGAGCGAAGGCAACAGATATCCGCTTCGACGCCGCCTTGTAGGGGCGACCGGCGGTCGCCCTGCTCTGCGAATCGCAGTGAAAAGGTCGAAGAGATG
>VGTH01000095.1 GCA_016874755.1 Deltaproteobacteria bacterium
GTCATAGCAGAATATATAGCGAATCAGATTCATGATCGAGATGATGACTTCAAAGTAGACGGTTAAGGCCGTCTACAAACGCCCCTGAGGGCGGAGACTTTGAGCCGGCTCTTAGCCGGAACCAGGACTTTCAGTCCGTTATCCGATGCCACCGCCTTTTAGGCGGTGGTTGTTCACTCCGTAGTACGCACGTTGCCTCAAGTCGCGGATAATCGCTTCGCGCTCGCGGCTCAGATGGACGTGGGTATCGACGATCGTCGGCATCACGGTCTTGCCGGCGAGGTTTACGCGGGCGGCGCCGGCGGGCACCGAGACATCGGCCGCACGGCCGACCTGAGTAATTTTGTCGCCCTGTACGAGCAGCGTAGCGTTGTCGATGGTTCTGCCGTCGCCGACAATCACGCGCGCGCCTTCATACGCGGTGACCGGGCCGCTTCCGGTCATCGAAGTGGAGCACCCGTTGAGAAACACGGTCATGATCATAGCCGCGAATGTTGCCATAGCCATTCGGTGCATAGGAACCTCCTTAAGGTTAGAATTCGGTTGCAATATCCGTTAGCGATATCGGATTGTCAATGTTCTTCGTGGCGACGATCGGTTAAGCCACGGCGCAAGTGTTCTTGACAGCTCTGCACTGCCGAGAATAGAACAGCGGCAGCTTACTCAGGGGGGGTGCAAATGAAACGGTTTCGTCTCCCAATAGCATTGGTGGGTTGCTTGGTGACGCTGGGTTGTTTGGATACTGCGGCTGCGGCGGTCGCCGAGCTGGCGCGCCTGCGCATCAGCATCCCCGGCCTTGGCACGACGTCCTATCCCCTGATTATGGCGCAGAAGAAGGGCTATTTTCGCGCCGAAGGCTACGACGTCGAGTTGATTCCGATGACCGGCGGCTTAGCGGTGAAAACGCTCATGGCTGGCGAGGTCAATCTGACTTCGGCGGGAACCCTCGTCGCGAGCATGCAGGGCGCCAAGCTGCGCATGGTGATGGGCTTTCTGCGCCAACTGCCCTACGATCTGGTCGCCGCGCCGGAAATCAAGCGCGTGGAAGATCTGCGCGGCAAAAAAGTCGCCGTGGCGGATCGGGGCAGCGTGACTTTTATGGTCGCGCGGGCGATGCTGCAGGGCCACGGCTTGGAAGTCGACAAAGATGTGACCATTCTCGCACTGGGTCGTCCGGACGTGCGCTATCAAGCGCTGTTGATGGGGACAGCGCAGGCTGTGGTCGCCAATGTCGATGGCACCGGACTGCTGGAACCCAAGGGCTATCACTCGGTGGCGAGCGCGGGAAAGTACACCAAAGGCTTCGCCGGCTCGATTTCGGTCGCACAGGACTTGTTCGACAAGCGGCCGGATGAGGTGATGAAATATTTGCGCGCTGCGGTTAAAGGCGCGCGCGCTTATCTGGCGCTGCGCGACGAAGCAATCAAGATTACTTCGCAATGGACCAAGATCACGCCGGCAGTGGCCGCCAAAGTGCACGACTATCTCGCCGCCGGCGCGCTGGCGCCGGACGGATTGATCGATCGCGACGTCATGGAGGTGGCGATCAACGAAGCGCGCGACGGCGCCGGCATCAAGCGCGCGGTGAAACACGAGGAGATTTACGATTTCAGTTTGATGCAGCGGGTGAATGATGAATTGCGAGGATGGAGACCGTAGCAGGCAATAGGCAGGAGGCAAGAGGCAATAGCGAGGAGTCAGGATCCAATGTAGGGGGCGCGATTCATCGCGCCCGGGAGTCGGAAGGATTTATCGCAAAGAACGCCGAGAACGCAAAAGTGAGTTCCGGACAGAGAGAATTAACCGCAAAAAGCGAAAAAAGCGCAAAAGGCGCACAAAGGATTCGGATGTAGGGGCGGGTTTCAAACCCGCCCGTCTAATGTGCAGAGATACTAAATTCCGGGGAGGTCTCAAACAGGCGCAATGAAGTATACACGGCTGATTCTCGTTGCTATTTTCTATCTATGGACAGCGCATTTCGCCGCTGCGCAGGAGACCGCAGGCGCAGTGCTGGCGAAGATTGCCAAGCTCCCGCCCGAGGCGCGGCAGAAGGCCTTGGCCGAAGGCGCGCAGCGGGAGAGGGAAGTTACTTTCTATAGCTCGCTGCAGCCGCCGCAGATCGAGCCGTACGCTCGGGCATTTAGCAAGCGCTACCCATTCATCAAAGTCAATTCGGTGCGCATCTCCGGCAGCCGCGTGGTGACGCGCGTTCAGTCGGAGATGAACGGTGGGCGCAATCTGGTGGACGTCGTCAACGTGTCGGGGGAAGAAGCCGCCGCGCTCAAGAAGGTTGGCACGCTCGATCCTTACAATTCACCCCAACGCGAGTTCTATCCGCCTTCCGCCAGAGACAAAGACGGTTATTTCAGCGTCGTGTCGTTGATCACCATGGTGCTGGGCTACAACAGCAACATGGTCAAGAAAGCCGAGGCGCCGAAGAGCTACGACGATCTGCTTCAGCCTCGCTGGAAAGGCCAGATGTTTCTCGACAACGAGGCCTTTGACTGGTTCGCCGTGTTGCTCAAGCATTTGGGCCGGGAAAAGGGTTTGCAGTACATGCGCGCTTTGGCCAAACAGGATGTGACGCTGATCCGCGGGCGCACGGCGCAAGCGCAGCTCTTGGTGGCCGGTGAAAAGCCCATCGCCATCGTCCAATCGGGTAACACGATGCTGGATTACAAGGCCAAAGGTGCGCCGGTCGATTTGTCGATCCTCGATCCCTACATGGCGCTGTCCAACTACATCATGCTCGCCAAGCACGCGCCGCATCCGCATGCCGCGGCGTTGTTCATCGATTGGTCGTTGTCGGAAGAGGGGCAGCAGCTCATGACAAGCTATGGCCGGGTGATCTTGCGCAAAGGCGTGAAAAATCGATTTCCCGAGCTCGTGGAGAAGGAGCCGTTCCTCACCGACGCCGAATTTCTCGGCCCGATGTTGGAAGAGGGCGTGCGAGACTTCCGGCAAATCTTCAGCGGCGGGCGGTGAGAATAATGGCCGCGAAAAACGCAAAACAAGCAATTCGCAGTGTCTCGCGCGGAGACGCCGAGGGCGCAGAGTTCGGAAAATATTTTTCCTCTGCGATCTCTGCGCCTCTGCGCGAGAAATATCCGAAGTCCCGTAAGCGTGCGCCGTGCGCACCGCTTGGAAACGGCGGTAGTGCCATGCAAGCTGGTTCCGTTACATTTTTTGCGTGCATGCTTTTACTGGCCGCATTTGTTATCACTGTCCCACTCTGGGAGGGTTGAAGCCCTCGCCTTTAGGCGACGGCTTTAGCACGTTTTGGCGGAGCTGTGGTAATGTCTGCGGATGAAAGAATATCGACGCGGAGCGCACACCGTATTCGAAATC
>VGTH01000096.1 GCA_016874755.1 Deltaproteobacteria bacterium
CCGCGAATGGCTCTAGTTTGCTATCTATGGGGGAATTGTCAAGACTAAGGTTGCAGATAAAAAGCGAACCAAACCCTCGATCAAAGCGAATCTATCGTGTCGTCGCCCGATGCCTTCGCCTGGCCAGGCGCAAACCCGTGACGCTCAACGATTTTCAATCCCGCAGCCCTTCTCACAATCCGTAGAAAGAATTTGTTTGCCTTTACGGTCCACTTGTGGCACTTCCGTTCGATCATGCCTGAGACCAAATGGTATCGCGAGCTGACGCCCTACCAATGGCGCGTGTTGATCTGTGCCTGCCTGGGTTGGGCGCTCGACATCATGGATGGCTACCTCTACGCGATTATTTTGTTTCCGGCGATGAGCGATCTGTTGGGCACAACCGAAAGCGCGGTGATCGGCCTCTACGGCGGCATCGTGCTTAGCATCTTCATGATCGGTTGGGCGCTCGGCGGTTTGATCTTTGGCCCAATCGCCGATCGCTATGGCCGTGCGAAGACCATGGCGATCACCATTCTTATCTACGCGACATGCACGGGGTTATGCGGTTTGGCGAATAGTTGGCAGGAGCTGGCGCTGTATCGGTTTCTTACCGGACTAGGCATCGGCGGCGAATGGGCCGCCGGCGCCGCGTTGATCGCCGAGAGTTTTCCCGACAAGTCGCGCGCCAAGGCGGCCGGCATCATGCAAGCCTCCGGCGGCATCGGCTTTTTTCTCGCGACGGCGCTGTATTTATTTGTCGGCCCCTACGGCTGGCGCTGGGTGTTTGCTCTCGGCGTGTTGCCGGCCATCGTGGCGTTCTACATCCGTCATTCTCTGGAAGAACCGGCGCGCTGGACGCGCGCTAAACAGACCGGCAACCCGTTTGCCGCGCTGTTCGCACCGGAGACGCGACGCGATGTCCTCGTCGGCACGGGCCTCGCTGTGGTCGCGACATTTGGCTATCAAGGCGCGGTGCAATGGGTGCCCAGTTGGATCGCCGCCATGCTCAACGCGCAAGGCACCCGCGCGGTGATTCCGCAGGTGAGTCTGGTAACGACGACGCTCACCACCGGCGGCATCCTGGGCTGCTTGTGCATGCCCTACGTCGCCGAGCGCTGGGGCCGCAAGGGCGCCATGTTCATTTATTTTCTCGGCGCGCTGATTTCCGTGCCGACGACATTTTTGTTCGCCACGCAGTTTAGTCACGCGGTCATAGCGTCGCCGGTGATGGGGTTTTTCGCCGCCGGTGTTACCACGGCGTTTGCGATTTATTTTCCGGAGCTGTTTCCAACCAAGATCCGCGCCACGGCCCAGGGATTCTGTTTTAACTTCGCCAGATTTTTTTCTGCCGCCGGCCCGCTGCTCGCCGGTGTGCTCACTTCCGCGCATGGCTCCTTCGCACCAGCGGTCGCCACCATCGGCTCCATCTATATTCTCGGCTTGGTTCTGTTGATCTGGGCGCGCGAAACCCGCGGCCAGGCACTGCGCGACTAGTCATTGCCATCTCTTCTGTCTCAGCCCGCGTAAAGTTTGCGGTGCCGGCCACCGATGCAACCTATGGAGTGGGCCGCGCTTGCTCTGTCGAAAGATTGACACGCGGGGTTGCGAACGTGATAAAGAAAATCAAAGTTGAAAAGCTCAGGCCGGGAATTTTCGTGCACGACTTCAACTGCGGCTGGCTGCACCATCCCTTCCTCAAGAATCGCGTCAAGCTCACGAGCGACAAGGAGATCGAAAAAGTCGCCAAGTGTGGTATCCGTGAAGTCTATATCGACACCGATCATGGGCTCGATGTCGACGATGCGCCGTCGCAGGATGAGATCGATCAAACCATTGATGGCGAATTCCAAGCCTTGCGCACGGTCAGTCATGGAACGCAGGACGAGCTCCCCCTGGCGACTCGCATGGAAAGCGCGAAAGCCCTGCTGGCGGAAGCCAAGCTCACGACGCAACGATTGATGGACGCGGTCCGCTTGGGCACGCAGATCGACATGGGCACCGTCGAAAACCTGGTCGAGCGCATGACTGAATCGGTGCTGCTCGACCGCGATGCCCTGGTGAGTTTGCTGCGCATCAAAAGTAAAGACGAATACACCTACCTTCACTCGCTGGCCGTGTCGGCTCTGTGCATCTCGTTTGCCCGGGCGATGGATTTCGATGCCGCCAAAATCAGAGGCATCGGCATTGGCGGGTTGCTGCACGACATCGGCAAGGTGAAAATTCCCAAAGGTATTTTGAACAAACCGGGCCCGTTGACCCAGGGCGAGTTTGAGATCATGAAGCAGCACGTTGACCACGGCAACGAGCTGCTGCAACAAACCACGCGCCTAAACGAGTGCTCCATCTGTGTGACGGCGCATCATCATGAGCGACTCGATGGCACTGGTTATCCCAAAGGGCTACGCGGCGATGAGATCAGTTTGTTCGGCCAGATCTCGGCCATTGTCGATATCTATGACGCGCTGACTTCGGAACGCTGCTACAAGGCGGCGATGGCGCCGACGGAAGCGCTGCGCAAAGTGCTCGAGTGGAGCGGCGCTTACTTAAACCGCTCCCTGGTGGAAAAGTTTATCACCCACATCGGCATTTATCCCATCGGTTCGGTCGTGCGCCTGCGCAGCGGTGCCATCGGTGTGGTGGTGCGCCATGGTGAGAAAGATTTGCTCCACCCTGTAGTGCGCATCGTTTTCGATTGGCGCCGCCAACGGTCACAGGAGGCGCCGGAGTTAGATTTGGCGCAGCCGGCCTGCGGCGGCGATGGCAACGAAATCGTCAGTTGTGAGTCGGCGGCGAAACTGAAGATCGATCCGGTCAAATATCTATTCTGAGCAGCGGTCCGCTTCAGGCGCGATCGGCGACGGTCATTGCCGGCGCCCTGAATTTCCACTCCAACCCGACAATCGCCATCGCGAGCAAGAGGCCCGCGACATTGGTGGCCAGCCAAATGGGTGCGGTGGCCGATGGAATTAACGCGACTCCGGCGAGAATCATCAATACGCGTTTAGGCCAACTGATGGGTCGGAAAAGAAAGCCAGCGACACCCACCGCGAGAAAAACCACGCCGACCACTGCGGTGGCAATGGCGAGGCCGATGTCGAGCAGGTTGCCTTTAAAAAGCAGCGGCGGATGGAAAACAAAAACAAACGGCACGATGTAAGCGACGATGCCCAGGCGCATGCCGGTCCAGCCGGCTTTCCAGAAGTCGGCTCTGGCAATTGACGCGGCGGCATAGGTGGCGATGCAGTCGGGCGGCGTAATCAACGAAAGCATGCCGAAATAGAAAAAGAACAGGTGTGCCGCCAGCGGCGGGATGCCC
>VGTH01000097.1 GCA_016874755.1 Deltaproteobacteria bacterium
AGCACCGGAAAGTCGCGAGTAGCAACGGCTCGGTAGTCTTATTCGCTCTGCCGACGCGCTCTGAGCTGGGCGAGGTAGCTCGCGCGCACAGAGGTCAGAAATCGCAGCGTCTCGGGCCACAGGTAATCGCGATAGGTGCAAGGCAAGCCGTGGAACCCGCCGTTGTAGTACAACAAGGTGGCCTCACCGAAGATACCGCCGTCGAGGTAAATGCGCTGACTCGCGTTCTTGGTCGAAGCGAGCACGAGTTTGAAAGCGTCGAGGTAGCCGGGGTCAATGTTAACCCTGCGTCCGGCGCTCGCGCCGTCGCGATGGCGCTCTTCGATTGCTTGGGTCCGCCGTTTGAACTCAGCCAAGCGCCCTGGGGAGTGCACCGAGGCAAAAGCAATAAAGCGGCGCAGCAATCCACCGCCCATCTCGCGCTCGTAGAACTGCGATTCAAGCCACGGCCGGGTTTCGCTCCGGCTCTCGACCGCACCGAAGACTGGCGTTAAGTCGGTTTCAACTTGATCGAGCAGCGCAGGGTTTGGCGACAACAGGCCGACGAAGTATTTTGCCGGCCTGGGCTCCTTGGGAGTTCCCATGCTTAGCGCTGGCTTTTCAGAAACAGCAGCTGATCGAGAATCTTATCGGCAAGTTCGTCTTTGGTCATCAGCGGCAATGAGCGCGTCGCACCGGTCCGGTCAATTAGCGTGGCAACGTTGGTGTCGCCGTCGAAGCCGCTGCCTTCTTGGGTCACGTCGTTGGCAACGATCATGTCGAGATTTTTTTCGCGCAATTTTTTCTGCGCATTGGCGATGAGATCATTGGTTTCGGCGGCAAAGCCGATCATGAGCTTGCCGTCTTTGGCCGCGCCCAGCAACTTGAGAATGTCGGGATTGGGTTCCAGGCGAATTTCCAGCGGCCCGTTGCCGCGCTTAAGCTTTTTATCCGCCACCTCTGCGACATGGTAGTCGGCTACGGCTGCAGCCATGACAACGGCAGAACAGGCGGAAAATTCTTTTTGCATCGCCTCAAGCATCTGCCGCGCCGTAAGCACAGGAAGAAAGCGCGCCCCAGCCGGCGGCTCCAACGCCGTTGGCCCGCTGACCAAAGTGACTTGCGCGCCGCGACGCAGCGCCGCGCGCGCCACGGCGTAACCCATTTTCCCCGACGATCGATTGGAGATGTAGCGCACCGGGTCGATCGGTTCGCGATTTGGCCCGGCCGTAATCAAAAGCTTTTCCCCAGCCAAATCCTTTTTCTTGAGTAACCGGCACATTTCTTCGAAAATCTGCTCGGGATCCGGCAACCGCCCCTTGCCCTCGTAGCCGCAGGCGAGAAAGCCGGCGCCGGGTTCCATCACGTGATAACCAACCCGCCGCAGCTTGAGCAGATTTTCTTGCAAGATCGGATTGTCGTACATATGGATGTTCATCGCTGGTGCCAGCAGCACCGGCGCCTGCGTTGCCATCAATACGGTCGTGAGCAGATCATCGGCAATGCCGTTGGCGATTTTGCCAATGATATTCGCGGTGGCGGGTGCAATCACAAACAGATCGGCGCTATCGGCGAGATTGATGTGACCGATTTCCGATTCTTGCGTCAAGTCAAAAGTTTCGCTAGCGACCGGGTGCCCCGAAAGAGTTTGAAAAGTCAGCGGCGTAACGAACTCCATCGCGCCGCGCGTCATGATCACCCGAACCGCCATCCCGGCCTTGACGATCAGGCGCACCAATTCAACCGCCTTGTAACAGGCGATGCCGCCGGTTACGCCCAGCACGATCGATGATTTCTCGTTCCGCCCATCGGCCATGGGGGTAATTATCCGACTTTCATGTCAACCTTGCAAACCACAGATCGAGCAGAAATCGGCCAAGACTAGCCCCAATGCGCAACTTTTTGTCAACTCTCGCGATCTAAGCCTTTGGTCGTTCTTCTCACCGGTAAGTAAAAATCGCCACAAAATGGTGCTGTTCTCCTGTAGCTTCAAAAGCAACGTGGAATTGGCATATTTTTGGCATTAACGGCGGGATAGTCTCGCTCGCTTCCATGGCGGGCTTCCCTTGACCGGAATGATGACTTCGGATAATTGACAGCAAAGATAGAAAAAGGAGCCAAGAAAGAATGGAAACTTCCAAATGGTATCACGGCCTGCGCGCACCGTTGCTCGCTCTAACCCTCAGCTCAGGCTTGTTGATCCAAGTCACCACTGCCTTTGCCGACGAGGCCCAGGAACAGCCTGCGATGGTCGCCGTCGAAGATGCGCCGGCCACGATAACAACCGCGGGTGAAACAACGAGCGTAGCCGATGGTGTCAACCAAGTTGACTACACCACCCCGATGGGAGCGCTGGAAACGGCCCAAAGCGCCGTCGCTGGCGATGACTTCGACTCAGACCCCTGGGAACCTTTCAACGACAAAATGTTCTGGTTTAACCGAGAGGTTCTCGATCGCTTTCTTTTGAAACCCCTCGCCATCGCTTGGGACTTCATAGCTCCTGACCCGGTGCAGCGCGGCGTGCGTAACACGTTTGACAATCTCGAGGTCGTCCGCCGCGTGGTAAATAACAGCCTGCAAGCGAAGTTTACCAGCGCGGGCATCGAGTTGGCGCGCTTTTCGATTAACAGCACCATCGGTCTGCTGGGCTTCTTCGACGTCGCAAAGGATGGGTTCGGCATCGAGCAACGCGATGAGGATACCGGCCAGACGTTCGGTGTTTGGGGCATGGGCCCGGGGCCCTATTTGGTTCTGCCGTTCTTGCCGCCGCTGAACGTGCGCGATGGAATTGGCCTCTTGCTTGACCGCGCAATGTTTCCGCCGTCCTATTTCATGCCGTTCTGGGGCAACATCGTCTACCGGCTCGATGAAGGCATCAACGATCGTTCGCTCAATCTCGATCGCTTTGAGCGCGTCGCCGAATCCACCGTCGATCTCTACAGCGCCGTGCGCAATGGTTACTTGCAGCGTCGCGCGGCCGCCATCCGCCAGTAGCAGAGTTTCGTAATTTCGGCTAAAAAGCGCGGAGGGTTGACCCTCCGCGCTTTTTTTCGCTCTGAAAACGAGAAACACGTTAGTCACTTTGGGCAGATATTCCTATTGACAAGTTTCCGGTGGTTCATTAAGACTTCCGATCAAGTCACTGATACGGATCAAACTAAGAATCGAGCCAACGACGATG
>VGTH01000098.1 GCA_016874755.1 Deltaproteobacteria bacterium
GGGCTCGCCATACGACACCGGTTTGGATCTCACCAAGCTCTGGGCGATCGCCGATTATTTTTACGGCGTGCGAAAAAAATATGCCGAGTTCGAAAGCCCGGTAAACAACCAGATCAAGACCGATATTTTGGTCTCGCAAATTCCCGGCGGCATGCTTTCTAATCTTGTCGCTCAGCTGCGTCAACAAAAGGCAGAAGATAAGTTGGACGCCGTGCTCGCTGAGATGCCTCATGTGCGCAAGGATCTTGGTTATCCGCCGCTGGTGACGCCGACGAGCCAAATGGTTGGCGCGCAGGCCGCGCTCAACGTGATGACCGGCAAGAGGTATTCCGTGGTGGCCATGGAAACGCGCAACTACGTGATGGGCCTTTACGGTGAGGCGCCCGGGTCGGTGAGTGAAGAGATGCGCGAAAAAGTTCTGGGCAAGAAATCGCCCATCACTTGCCGACCGGCGGACTTGTTGAAACCGGGGTTGGAGGCGGCGCGCAAAGAAGCCGGCGATCTAGCGCGCAGCGAAGAGGACGTGCTTACTTACGCGCTGTTTCCGGAGATTGCCAAAGAGTTTTTTCAAGCGCGCGACAAAGGGCGTGTGGCAGAGCCAGTGGCAGCGGCGGTGCATTGAAAGAAGCCGGGAGGCACGAGGCTCGATTCGCGAGACTATCCGGAGTGGGTCTTACTCGCGGCGCACACCTCGCGAATCATTGCTTATTTCAAATGATCTTGTTGAGCGGGTACTCGATGATGCCCACGGCGCCGGCTTGAATTAGCTGCGGGATCAGATCTCTCACTTTCGCTTCTTCCAAAACGCTTTCCACCGAGTACCATTTGACCCCTTTCAGATTGGGCGACGGGTGGAGGGTGGCCACAGTGGGCGCGGTGATGCTCGGGATCAGCTCGACGACTTTTTCTAGATTGCCCTCCGGCACGTTGAGCTTGATGCCAACTTTGTTTTCGGCGGACAATGCGCCGAGGATCAGCATCTTGATCTGCTCGATCTTGGCGCGCTTCCACGGGTCTTGCCAGGCTTGCTTGTTGGCAATCAGTTGCGGGCACGATTGCATCAACTCGTGAATGATGTCCAAACCCGCGGCGCGAATCGTCGTGCCGGTTTCGGTGACCTCGACGATGCCGTCGACCAATCCCTCCGCCGCTTTCGCTTCGGTGGCGCCCCAGGAAAATTCGACTTCAACGGGAATGTTGCGCTCGGCGAAGTAGCGCTTAGTGAAATTGACCATCTCGGTGGAAATGCGCTTGCCTTTGAGGTCTTCAATTTTCTTGATCTGCGAGTCGCGTGGCACTGCGACCACCCAGCGGGTCGGGCGAAAACTGGTCTTTGAATAGACCATCTCACAGACGACTTGGACGTCGGACTGATTTTCGATGGTCCAATCCTTGCCGGTAATGGCCACATCGAGCGTCCCCTTTTCGACGTAGCGCGACATCTCTTGTGGCCGCGCCAAGCTGCAGCGAATTTCTTTGTCGTCGATGGTGGGAAAATAACTGCGCATCGAGGATTCGATTTTCCAGCCCGACTTTTTGAACAGATCGATGGTCATCTGCTCCAGGCTGCCTTTGGGAATGCCAAGTCTGAGTTCGTTGCTGCCAGCCATGGGAAAACCTTACTTTTTGTAGACTTCTTTAGGATCGAATACGCGTTTGCCGATGACGTTCCAATCGCTGCCGACACGTTGGCGAAAAAAACAGCTCCTGTAGCCCTCATGACAGGCAGCGCCGCCCACCTGATGCACTTGGATTAAGATTGTGTCGGTGTCGCAATCGATGAAAGCGTCTTTGACTTCCTGAAAATTGCCCGACTCTTCGCCCTTGAACCACGGCCCGTTGCGCGAACGGCTATAGTAATGGGCTTTGCCGGTCTCGATCGTTTTCTGCCATGCCGCTTCGTTCATGTAGGCGACCATCAATACTTCGCGGGTTTGATAGTCTTGGACGATAACCGGCACGAGACCATTGCCTTTGGCAAAGTCGATCTTTACGTCGGACATAAAAATTTCCTCGAAACTGTTTAGCTAACACAGAAGGGTGGGGGCTTCAACAACGGCGCGCGCTGCTGCGGCTAGCCGTGCGATATCAAGCACCGCGGATTTGTCAACGATCGAGGTTTATGTAGGTTGTGCGGGTGTCGCGGTCTTGATTCCTTTGGCTTTGGCGCAGGTGCCGCAGAAATTATTCGTGGTGCCGGCTTCTTCGACCCAGCCTTCGTCGAGGTTGTGGCAGATTTTTTTGCACTCGAAGCAGATGAAGTAGAGGCCGTCAATGCTCTTGTTGAGCTTCTCGCGGTTTAACACGCGGCCCTTGAGTTTCTCGATGCGGATGCCCAGGAGGTCTTCGTAGTTCTTCTTGACCTTGCGCCGACCGGCTTCGTCGCTTGGCAGCTCTTCGTCGGCGGACTCTTCAGTGGATGCGTCATCGATGTAGTCGTGAGTCTTATCTTTGGTCGAACGCTTTGCCGCTTTCTTTTTGGCTCTTGCCATCGTCGTTGGCTCGATTCTTAGTTTGATCCGTATCAGTGACTTGATCGGAAGTCTTAATGAACCACCGGAAACTTGTCAATAGGAATATCTGCCCAAAGTGACTAACGTGTTTCTCGTTTTTAGAGCGAAAAAAAGCGCGGAGGGTCAACCCTCCGCGCTTTTTAGCCGAAATTACGAAACTCTGCTACTGGCGGATGGCGGCCACGCGACGCTGCAAGTAACCATTGCGCACGGCGCTGTAGAGATCGACGGTGGATTCGGCGACACGCTCAAAGCGATCGAGATTGAGCGAACGATTGTTGATGCCTTCATCGAGCCGGTAGACGATGTTGCCCCAGAACGGCATGAAATAGGACGGCGGAAACATTGCGCGGTCAAGCAAGAGGCCAATTCCATCGCGCACGTTCAGCGGCGGCAAGAACGG
>VGTH01000099.1 GCA_016874755.1 Deltaproteobacteria bacterium
TGAGGTGCCCGACCAACCGGGCCTGATGGATGTTGCCGCCGCTTTTTCCGCGGCAGTGGACCGATATGCCCGACAGCGCGGTGGACGCACCGACCTCGGCGAGATGGCGCAACTGGCCGCTGTCGAGAGTCTCACCGCGACAGTGGGGCCGACCCTGCCGTCTCTCTTCGGCCCAACGTCGGCGGAGGTGCAGCGTGCGTTCGGGCGGTTTTCGGGTGGGGATCGCTTCAGCGCATTGGCGCGCGAGTTCTTCGCCCGCCTGACTCAACGCGCCCTTGACTATTATCTCAGCCGCGAACTCAACAACCATATCGGTCTTCGCGCCCGTTTCCGCGATGACCGGGCACGTTCCGAGTTCGACGGTGCCCTCGATCAGCACTGCCGGGAAGCATCACGGATTGTCGAGGCATTTGCCGGCGGGTGGTACGGCAAGAATGTCTATCAGGGCGACGGGCTGACGCCGGACGACATCCGCAAATTCGCGCCCGTCGCCTTCAGGAAGATTCGCGCCGAACTCCGGAAGCGTCGAGATGTCGACGAATGAGCATCTCGTGCTTTGCAGCGGCGCCACCGCCAAACCGCGCGGCGACGAGAAGCCGCTCACCCTGAATCTCCACGGCGCGTCAGCTAACGTTCGTCTTGAAATCGAAGATATCAGCCGAAGACTGTTGGCTAATCTTTCCGACGTCCATGCCGATTTGCTGGAAATCGCCAGCTACATTTACGCAGCCGACAGTGCCGTTTCGCGCGGAGGCAAAACAGACTCGCACCTTGGCGCGATGTGGCGCCGAAAATTTCGGTTTGTGATACCGGTACGCGAGCCAACTCGGTGGTCATCTGCTTCTGTCATTGCGACCTTGGTCGAGACAATTGGGTTCTTATCTGAAGACGATTATGAGTTTGAGTTCCGTCCGCTGAACACTCCGCCCCCAGTAGAAAACTATTTTCCGTTATCCGGCACTGAAAATGCGAAATTTACGCCCGCCGAGGTTATTCTTTTCTCTGGTGGTCTGGATTCATTTGCGGGAGCGGTCGAGGAACTGGTCGCACACGGCAAGAAAGTTGCGCTTGTCAGCCATCGCTCCGCAACAAAGATAACCGAGGCGCAAAATTTTCTGATCGATCAGTTGCGCCGACGCTTCGGGGCGGACCGTGTCCTTCATGTCCCGGTTCGCGCCAATCTCAAGGACGATCTGGGCAAAGAGCCAACCCATCGGACGCGCTCGTTTCTATTCGCGGCGATCGGTGCCGTGACCGCCAAGCTGCTCGACCGGCAGCGCACGTTTTTCTTCGAAAATGGCGTGGTGAGTTTGAATTTGCCGCCGGTTGGCCAAGTCGTCGGGGCCAGAGCGACGCGAACCACGCACCCCCAGGCGGTAGCTGGATTTCGGCGCATCCTGTCCGCAGTTCTCGATCAAGCCTTCGATATCAGCAACCTTTACGCCTGGATCACAAAGGCAGAGGTTATCGAGCGTATCGTGCAAGGCGGCTGCGCCGATCTAATCAGACACACGCGAAGCTGCACGCGCGTTCATGCCATGACTAGACTACATCCTCATTGTGGCCAGTGCTCGCAGTGCATCGACCGGCGCTTTGCGATCCTCGCCGCTGGCCAAGAACAAGAAGATCCAGCAGATGCCTATAAGGTTGATCTTCTGTTGGATAGCCGCGGACCTGGTCCGGATCGTGAGATGGCGCTCGCCTATATCCGGTCTGCTTCAAAGATCAGCCGAATGAGCGAAGTCGATTTCTTTACACAGTTTGGTGAAACAAGTCGCATCGTGTCCCATTTCGATGAGCCCACAGAAACGGTGGCTCGGCGCATTTACGAACTTCACCGACGCCATGCGGCCGCGGTCTGCCGGGTGTTCTACGCTGGCGTCGACGCGAACAAGGCAGATATTCTGAATGGCAGCCTGCCCCCCGACTGTTTGCTTTCTTTGGTGGTCGGACAACGCAGCGAGGGTACATCGTATCCAGCACCGGCAACCGCGCCGAGAATACCTGAGGCGCCGCCTCCAGAAATAAGGATGTCCATCGATGAGGACGGCAAGCGTGTCGTGTTCGAACGATGGGGTGAAATCAAAGGCACCAGCGCCAACTTGCTGATGGCCCTAGCGAAGCCATTCCGCGAGGCTCGGGAAGGTGAGCTGGCGCCAGAGGATTATCCCTATCTGACCAAGGAGAGGCTCGCGGACCAGCTCAACTATGAATCAGATGAAGTGCTGCGCCGTCGGGTGTCTCGCTGTCGAGATGCAATCAATACGCTTGCCATCAAAGCCGGCGACCCTAAGCCTTCAATCGACGCCGTTATCGAGAACTACCAGTGGCA
>VGTH01000100.1 GCA_016874755.1 Deltaproteobacteria bacterium
AGGCCCTGCACGTGCGTGCCGAAGATGAGGCCCAAATCGAGGCGGCCATCCGAAGCTACAGGAGGCTTTGGGATTTGATTAACGAGCTGAGGGCGTGCGAGCTGTCGGATTTAAGGCGCCAGGGGCGACGCGCGCGTCTGCTCGCGATGTATGACCAACGCCGCCACGAACACCGGAGCTGACCAGTCGCCGGGTCGCCCGCTCGATTATACCGCCCCAAACTGCCGCCCAGCATCCGCGTCTACGTATGTGCCGTTGACCGTCGGTGCGCGACCTTAGAGCGAAGTTATGGTTATGAGGAGTCGCCTTGACAGCACCCCATTAATATCGTATAACGATACGATCGTGAGACGATATAATTACTTATGGCAAACTTAGATCTCACTGACTGGAACTATCAGTCGTTGGCGGAATTCCGCTACCGCATACGCTTTTTTTTGCGTTTCAGCGAGCAGGCGGCGCGCGCGGCCGGGCTCGAGCCGCAACAGCATCAGGTCTTGCTGGCGGTCAAAGGCCTGCCAAGAGATCTCAAACCCACGATCGGAGTCTTGGCCGAACGGATGCAGCTCGCGCACCACAGCACGGTCGAATTAGTTGATCGTTTAGAGGAGCGCAAGCTGGTTGTACGGCAGCGCGACGATCATGACCGGCGCCAGGTGCTGGTTCGACTTACAGCGGCGGGCGAGAAAATTCTCGCCGAGCTTTCCCGCGATCATCTCGTTGAGCTCAGCTCCGTGGGGCCGACCTTGGTCGAAGTACTCAGTCGGTTCGTTGAAAAGTCCGGCTTTTCAGAAAGGAAGTTACGTTTGGTTAGCAAACGATAGCGTCGCCGAGTCCAGAAAAACAGGAAGGAGACCAGCCGTGGCCGATCGAAATGCTGAAACAGGTCAAGAAGCGGGTTTGTTGGATGTTAGCGTTGCCGAAGCTTGCGCGCTCTACAAATTTTATTTGCAGCGGGAGAAGGTAATCCTAGGAACCGCCGCGGTGAGCCTATTCTTTGTTGCCTGGGAACTCGTGGGCAACACCTTTCAATTGATTAATCCCATGTTCATGAGCGCTCCCTCGCTTATTTTTAGCGCGGCAGTTCAGATGTTCGCCTCGGGCGAGATCTGGAACGACTTGCGAGTGAGCGGCATTGAATTTTTTTGGGGATATCTTCTGTCGGTGCTTATTGGCGTCCCCTTTGGCATTGCCATTGGCTGGTATAGGAGGTTAGCACTCATTTTCGATCCATCTGTCAACGCTTTATACTCCACGCCGCGTGTCGCCCTGCTTCCCCTGATCATCATTTGGCTCGGCATTGGCATCATATCGAAGATCGGCATTATCTTTTTGGGCGCGGTTTTTCCGATTATGATCAATGCCCGGGACGGCGTAAAGACGACTCCCTATAACTTGCTCAATGCGGCGCGTAGTTTCGGCGCCTCACAATGGCAGATTTTCAAAAGCGTTGTCTTGCCATCTACCGTGCCGTTCATCATCAGCGGCCTCCGTTTGGGCGTGGGCCGGGCGCTGATCGGCGTGATGGTCGGCGAGCTGTACGCCGCCACCGCGGGAATCGGTTTTATGATTACCGTCGCCGGCGCCACGTTTCAGACCGACAAAGTTTTTGTCGGGGTGATGATCTTTGCCATCACCGGTATGATTTCGATGGAAATCATTGGCCGGGTCGAACACCGTTTTCAAAAATGGCGCCCAGACGTCGGTGTCCATTAGCACAGCCACCAGACATAGTGCCTGTCTGTAAGGCATTGACAGACCAACTCAAGGGCCCCCATTCGGCCCTTGTCGATCGTTGCTCAACCCAACCCGCGGCGTTGGCCACGACACCGCGCTAGTTTGTCGGCGAAACCTCAGCTTTTTCGGCGGTTCGAAGGCAACAATGGCTTCCCTACTGCGCGCTGAAGCCCGACCCGCTGATGGAGCGGCTACTCTGCGCAACATGATCGGCAAAATCACAAGGGGTCGCGTCGAAAATCACAAGGGGTCGCGTCTACGTTTAGCTCATAAGGAGGGCAAGTAGCAGAAACGGGCTTGCGGAGTCCGCAGATAGACCCCAACTAGATGAGCGATGCGCTCCGGTTGTTTTTGCGGTTATTTCTTTAGCGCACGCCGTTAATTCTCAATCCCTGCCTTCTTCTTCTGACCACGCGCAACCGTTTGCCAAAAGTCGTCGCGCGACACACCTTGGAATAAAGAAAGTGTCTACCATCGGAATTTAGCAGGTAGCGGTAGCGCTGGGAATCAAGTAGAAGAGATTCGACGAGGGTGTGGCTCTTAGGGTCAGTGGCCTGTGTATTCAGGCTCACATAGCCTGAAATGCCGCCC
>VGTH01000101.1 GCA_016874755.1 Deltaproteobacteria bacterium
TACGACAAGTGGAAGAAGGTTATCGAAGGTTAGTTTCAACTCGATAGTTGAGTCAGTCCAAAAGGGCGACGGTGCTGAGCCGTCGCCCTTTTTTCGTGTCGCTTTGCTAACGCCACAGTTGTTTCGTTGCCAAGCGTGCGCCTTCGGCCATGGCGGCGAACTTGGCCCAGACGACTTTAGGGTGCACTTCCGGGTTGTAAGTTGCTTGCGATGAAAATCCGCAGTCGGCGCCGGCGATGACGTTTTCACGACCGACGAGCTTGGCGAAGTTGACGATGCGCTCTGCGATCAGCTCTGGATGCTCGACGATGTTGCTGCAGTGGGTAATCACCCCGGGAATCAGGATTTTCCCTGAGGGGAGTTTGACCGTCTCCCAGACATGGTACTCATGCTCGTGGCGCGCGTTGGCGGCTTCAAACAGGTAGGCGCCGGCATTTATTTTCAAGATTAGATCAACGATCTCTTTCAGCGGCGCATCGTGAACCCGCGGTCCTTCGTTGATGCCGTAGCAGGTGTGAAAGCGAATTTTCTCTGTCGGAATGCCAAGAATGGCGTGGTTGATCGCCTCGACGGAACGCTCGGCGATTTTGCGCCGTGCGGCGGCGCTCAATGAAGGGTCTTGACTGTGCACTTCGGTGAGCCAAGGGTCGTCGATCTGGAGGATGAAGCCGGCATCGACGATCGCCAGATATTCCTCGCGCAGCGCGTCGCCCACGGCGGCGAGATATTCTTCGTCGGATTTGTAGTATTCGTTTTTTTCCACGCCGCTGGGTGCGACGGCGGGCATGAATGCTTCGGCAACTTGCTGTCCGGCCATCGCTGTTTTTAGGTTTGCGATGTCTTGGCGAATCGCTTCTTGCCCCTGGTATTTGATCGGTCCGGTGCAGAGCAGCGGCGTGCGCGGCGCGATGCTGCCGCCCATCATGCGCTTGCCGAGATACTGTTCGTAGTACTCCGGAAAATCCGCAATCTCCGCCGCCCATTGCTGCCAGCCGCCTGCCGGCGCAGGCTTAGCTTCATAACCGGTGAGCCTCTCGCGCACGTAGGTGAAGAACCCAGGCTTTCCTTGCTCGCCATCGGTCACAACATCGATGCCGGTCGCCGCCTGTTCGCGCACAACCTCGGCAACCGCGGCGGTGACACGTTTTGCATAAGCGGCTTGGTCGTAGGCTTGGCCATTCAGCTTTGCCTTCATCAAATCGAGCAGCTCCGTTGGCCGCGCCAAGCTGCCACAATGAGTGGTGAGGATTCGGTCGGTGCTGCGCTTCATGTTTCGCCCCCCTACACTTTGGATAGAAAATCTTGGTAGCTCAGTTTGCCGCGCGGGTAGGTGAGCGGGCTGTGGCTTAGACCCAGCGCGACGCACATCTCGGCGACGCGGATCGAAATCGCTTTGGTGTTAAATACCTGCACGCCGGTCATGCGCTGCACTTCTGCCGGGTCGACGATGTACGGAATCAAGGCGCCGCCCAACGGCAGCACGGCCTGCGCCCCGGTTTCGTCGACTAGCTGGCGCACCAGGGCAGCGGTTTTCTCGGTGATTTCTTGCCGCCGTTGTTTCAGGTCGGAACCATAGGCGGAGAGCGTCTTGATGCCCGTGACAAAACCGTCCATGCCCATGGTGCGGAGGAGCCGCCAGGTGTAAGGGATGTGCGACGGCAGCGGCACCGTGATGCCGATGCGATCGACCAGGTTGGCGACCATGTGAATGGTCGTGCGAAACGGACCGATGACAGGAATCGAAACGCAAAGTCGGCCGCCATCGACGCCGGGGTCGAAGGTGTTGCTCTGGATCACGGCATCGTAGCCGTTCTCCGATGCCCAGACGATCTTGCGAATGATAGCCGGAGTCTCCATCAGGTGA